>NZ_JBHUSF010000062.1:0-36057 GCF_042673295.1 Rhodococcus sp. NPDC057014 | reverse complement strand
TTTCGGCCACCTGAGTGGACTCGTCGACCACCTCGACACCGAGACCGTGGTCCTCTCCGAACACTTGATTGCGAGCCATGCTGCTCCTTGCCACAGTTTGGGGGCGTGCCATCTCGATGAGATGGACGTATGCCTCATTGCCGGCCTGGTATGACCCATGGCACAATAACGATCATTAGTTAATAAGGTAGGGGTTTGCGCGACAGTGGTCAACATTCCGCATCCACTTATCAAGGATGCTCGCCATGGGCCAACCGCTGATCCGTTGAAAATTGCACCGTAATCGGCATGTCGACGGCGGGTACATCGGTGACTGCGTCACCATGATCTGCGCGCCCTACGGCCCTGCGGGTGAGGGCAGCTCCACGGAATTCTGGATCCTCAGCCGAAATCACAGGACCGGAGTCCAGGGTTGGAGTGCTGGCAGCTGCTTCGCAGGCATCATCAACCGAACACCCCAGTGCTAGCGGCTTCCAACTCTCGCTGATGGTCCGGCGCGTAATGCGTGCCGGACCATCAGCGGTGGATTCATCACCGCAGGTCATCGGACACATTCGGGCAGCGTCAGTATATGTTGACGGTATACAGATCGTCAGTTTTGCTGACGGAATGGATCGTAGTGACCGCCGGATCGGTAGGGGGGTGGAAGGGCTGTCCGAACTGTGGGTGCACTACGAAAGCGTGCAGGACATGCGAGATGCCGCTGCCGCGGCCACTGAGCGCGGCGACGACGAGACAGCCGCGCCGCGAAGGGAACTCGCAGACCGTGCTCAGTCTCGATTGCCGACGCCAACTCATCTGGAAGCCCTCGCGATCAGTATCTATCTCGAGAACCAGCTACACAATGCGCGTTTCGACGTCGTGAGCCGCGCACTCGCCGACGGCGCGAGTTGGTCCGACATCGGACGGATCCTCGGGATGACGAAGCAATCAGCCCACGCGTGGTATCGAAGGCAGCACCGGAAGCCCACCCTCCCAAACCCGACCGAACCAACAAAGTAGCGCGCCGGGACGCATCCCTCGACCCCCGCACCCGACAACGGTGTGAATCGCCACCATAGTTGGCAACTCCCGATGCTCTGACCTGCGGTGTGGCAACTATCCTGACCACGACTGGTCGCAATCGTTGTCATCGAAGTTGGCAACTGTTCGGAGCTGTTGGTCGGCCAAATCATGTTGTCGGCGGCAATTTCCGTTGCAATCGCCTGGCGTTGTGGCGCGTCTTAGGTGACCGCCATGCGCGAGGGGGACACCAACAGGGCGGACCCCAGCGAGGGGGGAGTCGCCAGACCGCCACCAGACAGAGGACACGGTGTCGGGCAGGGCAGGGCAGTGGCTGTCATGACGGACCTCGCGATTCAGTGTGAGGTACGCGAGACGAACAGATCAGTACTTCAAAAATTCTGTTTCTTTCCATTAAAAAGGTCGATTTGCCTGATGATGTGATGTGACTCAGGATACAGGGAGTACGGCCTGTGCTCTATGACACTCCAAGTCAGGGCTTGGGACCGGTCGGTTTCGTGGACCCAGCAGGGGCTGTCAACAGCGGGCTCGTAGCAGTTCAAATATGCTGCCGCGCGCTCATTCGTGCTGGTGGTGCGCGCGCCGCAAGCCCAGTGAACTCCGGATGCCCTACCGAAAGGTCTGTTCTATGCCATCCACTCCCATCTCCGATAGTGGCGCAGAAGTACCTGTGCGTCGCGCGATAATGATCGTGTTCGTGCTCATGCTCATCGAGGTCGCGGGCATGTTCGAGCAAGCCATGGTCCTGGGGAGCTTGCCCTTCTTCGCAAATCTGTTCGGCATCAACCTGGCCGCCGCCGCGTGGGTCATCACAATATTTGTCCTGACAGGTGCCGCGTCGGCCATTCTGGCAGGCAAACTCGGCGACATGTACGGCCGCAGGCGCGTCGTCCTCGTCCTGCTTGCTGTTTCCCTGGCCGGTTCGTTGATCACTATCACGTTCGGAACGTTCCCGGCCCTTCTGATCGGACGCGCACTGCAGGGAACCAGTATCGGCATCGTTCCGCTCCTGATCGGAATCGCCCGTGAAACGCTTCCGAAATCGATGGTTCCCACGACCGTTGCGTACCTCACTGCGACCGGGACCATCACTGCTGGCGTTGGCATGTTCGTTGCCGGCTTGTTCATCGACTCCGGCGACTGGCACTACATGTTCGTTGTAACTGCCGCTCTATGCGCCGTGACCCTGATCCTGACACGCGTGTTCGTACCCGAATCGACTATCACGCAGTCCGGGACGATCGACTGGGTGGGTGCGGCCCTGATGGCTCCCGGTCTCATCTCTCTTCTCTACGGCATCTCCGTCGCTCAAGGCGTTGGCCTGACGGACGCTGGCGTCCTGGCAAGCATTGGGATTGGCTCGGCTGTACTCGCAGTATGGGTGTGGTGGGAACTTCGCGTTCCCTCACCCCTGGTGGACCTCCGACTGCTGGTCAACCCCAAACTCGCCAAGACCATGATAGTGATCCTGCTGACTGGCCTTGCAACCATCTCCGTCAACTTCGTCAGCAATCCGCTGCTCGCACTGAGCCCTGCTGAATACCCGATCGGGATTGGGCTGACCGCCACGACGTTCGGTTCATTCGCATTGGTTGCATCCATCATCACCTTCATCGTGACGCCACTCTCCGGTCGAATAGCGGCCCGGCACGGTGCACCTCTGGCAATGGTCATCGGTGTTGCCCTCCTAGTGGCGGTATACATCGCGCTGATGATTCCCGCAATCAACTCAAGCGTGGCCGGCTTCTTTCTGGCCAATATGACTGTGATGATCGGAAATTCGTTCGTCATCTCATCGATGTTCAACCTCGTTGTTGAAGCGGTTCCCACCGAAAGCACCAGTCAGTACATTGGCGTCGCCCAGGTTGCGAGCAACGTCTCCAGAGCAGTGGGAACGGTGATCGCCTCAGTACTCCTCTCGTCTTCGGTCATGCCGGGCTCAACGGCCCCCACCGTGGCCGCTTGGAATCTGACAATGATCTACAGCATTGTGGTGTCCGTCGTTGTGCTCGTCATCGCGAGCTACATGTTCGCCAGGCGCAGGGCGACACGCTCGGCGGAAGCTCCCCACACAATTGCGGATACGGAAGTCGCGACAGTTTAGGAAATGTCCTCCACGGCGTTCTCCAATTTTCCGGTGGATCCAGGTTCCACCCAGAAAGGTGCACGTAATCGAGTGCACGTTCGCGCAGTAAACAGAAGGGTGATTGTCACTGTGGCAAGAAAAGTAGGTCAAGCAACGATCACGAAAATGGCGGCATTCGGCACCGTGTTGGGATTGTCGCTGGCATTGGCTGCTTGCTCGAACGCCGACACGAACGATGGAGAAGCGGATTCATCGGGCCGAACCATCGAAGCTACCGAGTTCGCGAAGATCGGCGATACTCATAAGAACAGCAAAATGGGCCCCCACTACAACAACCTTCTTGAAGGCCCCGTGTTCGGCCCCGACGGGTACCTGTACCTCACAGATGTGGCGGCTCCCGCAGGAGAGCCGAAAGTCCTGAAACTGAATATGGACACGAAGGAGGTCACAGCGGTCTACACGGACGGCAGCAGCGTCTTCTCATCGGCGCAGTTCAGTCCGAACGACAGAAAACTGTACCTCACCGACTTCACAGGTGCGATCAAGCGGATGGATGCTGACGGCACGAACGTCGAAACGCTGTTGGAGGGGCCTGTAGAGGGCCGAACGATGGTTGCGGACGACATCGCGTTCGACCGGGACGGAAACATGTACATCACAGATCTTGCCGGATCGCCGTGGAATCCGACTGGCCGGATCATACGTTTGGGTGCAAACGGAGGACCCGCAACAGTTATTCAGGATGGGTTGGCCGGCCCCAACGGCATCTCATTCAATCTCGACTACAGCAGACTGTGGGTGA
This sequence comes from Rhodococcus sp. NPDC057014, assembly GCF_042673295.1. Classification (NCBI taxonomy): domain Bacteria; kingdom Bacillati; phylum Actinomycetota; class Actinomycetes; order Mycobacteriales; family Nocardiaceae; genus Rhodococcus; species Rhodococcus sp. NPDC057014. Next base: position 32,146 of record NZ_JBHUSF010000062.1, on the reverse strand, counting down.
GCGAGTACACCGCCAACCGGATGAGCAACCTCGAGTTGACCGAGGACGGACTGGGGGTGGCTACCGGGTCCATCCGTATGTACGCCAGTTACGGGCTCGGCCCCGGAGACCACGGTGAGAATCCTGCAGCGTTGGACTCTACTGCGGTCGACGCAGACGGGAACATTTATCAGGCAGTGCTTGGCGCTGGTGAAATCCTGGTGTGGAATTCCGCCGGCGACCTGATTGCAACGGTGGTCACCAACAATGAAGATGGCGTCCGGCAGCTCAGCGTGACAAATCTGGCCATCGAACCTGGCACGACTAATGCGTACGCGACCGTTGCCGGCAAGGACGGGTCGTACATCTACAGTTTCGATGCTCTCGGAGTAGGGATCTCACAAACCAACGGCGGAGGTTTGGCCGAGGTCCCAGCCAGCTGATTGACAACCGAACAACGTAGCGGGCGGGCCGTAAGGCCCCCCTCGCTACGTTTTCGATACACGCGTTCCACCGAATCTGTAGTCAAATCATCAGAGGATTGCTCGATGAGCTGGTTCGCTACTTCAGTTGTTAATCCGCGGACGACGGCATCAGGTTCCACCCGCTAAATCGGTGGGCGGCACGTAGTTTCCACACAGTGAGCTCCGACAGAATCATTTCAGTCCCGAGCATCCAGCGGGAAGCGTCGGCGTCCAGAACTCGATCCACTGTCGTCACAACGTCGACTGCGCGCCGCGCAGGTACACGGTGGTGGTGTGGGTGTAGAACTCACGCGCGGACTGTCCCTGCTCCTTAGGCCCGTAGCTGCTTCTCTTCGCCCCGCCGAATGGGACGTGGGGGTCGGCGCCGGCAGTTTCTGAATTGACGTGCAGAATACCCACATCGATGTCATCGATCGCCTCCAGCGCCCTCGTCAGATCCTGCGTGAACACAGCAGCAGACAAGCCGAACTCGCTGTCGTTGGCGAGCTCGAACGCGTGTTCTGGTGAACTGGCGCGACGCACTGCCAGGACCGGGCCGAAGAGCTCGTCACGCCAGACATCAACGTCCCCAGTCGGAAGCTCAAGAATCGTAGGCGCGACAAAGTAGCCTTGCGACGGGCTGCCGGTGGGGTCGCCTGTGACGGAGGTGAGACGGCGCGCGCCCTGCTCCATGGCCCTCTCGATGCCCGCATGGATTGCGACTTGAGCGGCCCGATCGATAACGGGTCCCATCTGAACTCCGTCAACCAACGGGTCGCCAACTCTCAGAGAATCTGCCCGCGCTCCGAGCTGGCTGAGGAAACTGTCCGCGACTCGGTCGTCGACGATCAACCGAGACGTGGCAGTGCACTTTTGCCCGCTGGACCGAAACGCGCCGAGCAGTACCTCATCGACCGCTACCTCAAGATCGGCATCGGCAAGAACAACGGCAGCGTTCTTACCGCCCATTTCTGCCTGCACCGGAACGCCACGAGAGGCACCCGCGGACGCAATCGCGCGTCCAACGCCTGTCGACCCGGTGAAGGTGACGCCGTCGATTTCGCGATGTTCGGCCAGCGCACGTCCAACTGGCCCATCGCCGATGAGCAAGTTCAAGACGCCGGCCGGCGCGCCGGCGGTGTGCAACGCCTGTGCGAGGTGAAACGCGAGCAGCGGGACCGTACTTGCCGGCTTCCAGACGACCGTGTTTCCATAAGATAGAGCGGGAGCGATTTTCCAGGCCGGAATGGCTATCGGGAAGTTGAAGGGCGTGATCACCCCGACAACCCCGAGCGGCTTACGTGTCACGAGAATGCGCTCACCTCGGCGCGGAGAACCGTAGTGGTCACCTTCACTTCGATCCGCTTCGGTGGAAAAGTAGCGCAGGATCTGAGCCCCACGCCGAACCTCGGCTACACCTTCGAGTCGAGTCTTGCCTTCTTCGCGCGCCAGATCCGATCCCCATTGATCGGCGAAGTCCTCGAGTATGGAGGCTGCCCGCGCGAGAACTGCACCCCGCTCATGCGCTGGGGTGCGTCGCCAACTCGGTTGTGCGGACCGCGCGGCGGCGACAGCTCGGTCAACATCGTCAACCTGGGCGGTCAGCACGCGGGCGACCGCCACGTCTGGGTCTGCAGGGCTGATACTTGCCATCTCTGCACCGGCCCCAGGGACCCACTTGCCACCAATCAGATTGCACAGCTGTACCCCTGAGTGCATTTGCGTCACCTTTACTTCGAGTGGACTCATGACCGTCCTCTTGCGGCTGAATCAGCTTGTACTCCAGCCGTCCCCGACGACGCGGGTGGCGAGGATAATGTATTTGGTCGCGCTGCCGGGAGCGAACGACTGATGTTCGTCGACAAGCCCTACATCCTCCAGTGCATTCCACTACTGGAGATCAGTGCTGGGCGGGCTTCCGAGACAGGGTCTGCTACCAACCAGCCAACGACCAATGCAAACGATAGCACCCGGCCAACAACGCTGGAGGCTTGATTGCGAGCTGTGGCCGCCGGTCCTGCCAGGAAGGGTCTTTGAACTGAAAGTCTTCCGCGCCCGCATCGGGCATGCTAACGTTAGCGCATGCAGCACAGGCGTGGAGTGACCGCAAAAGACATCGCTGCGCGCCTCGGCATCGCCGTCTCGACGGTCGGGCGGGCGCTCTCAGACGATCCGCGTATCAGCGCGGAAACGAAACTCAAAGTGCAGGCCGTTGCCGCCGAACTCGGCTACGTAGGCAACAGGGCCGCTCGGATGATGCGCGGTGCGCCGAGCAGCATTCTTGGTCTCATGGTTCCCGACGTGCGCAACTCTTTCTACTCGGCAGCGGCACACGCTCTTTCGGAGAAGATGCGCGCATTCGGGTATCAACTGGTGCTGTCGGAGACGGGTGACGATCCCCAGCTGGAGTTGGAGCAGCTGAAGGGGCTGAGTGCAAGCCAAGCTGTGGGCCTGATAATCGTCCCATCAGCAGATCCGCACGCTGATTCGGTGAAGCTGCTCGAAACCATCCCGTATGTTCAGCTGCTGCGCCACCATTCATCGCTGGACCAGCAACGGTTCGGGATCGATGACCGCACAATCCTTGACGCCGCGACCTCCCACTTGACGGCTCTCGGGCACTATCGGATTGCCTACATCGGCGGCCCGAGTGAACTTTCGACTGGAACCCACCGTCTACAGGGATACCGAGATGCGCTCGAACGCCGCGGGATATCTGAAGGTGACCCCGACCTAGTACGGCTCGGCCCCGCAGGATCGCGCGCTCACGGCGTCGAGTCGCTGAGGTCTCTGCTCGCTCTCGCGGCGCCCCCCACTGCGATAGTCACCGGATCGGTTCAGGCCACACATGGCCTACTCGACGAGATCTTGGCACAGAACATCTCGGTTCCCGAAGAGCTGTCGATCGTCGGATTTGGAGACGAGCCAGGATTCAGCTGGTGGGGCGGGGGACTGACCACCATGGCGCTACCTGTCGACGAAATGGTCAACAACTGCGCGACCAGGCTGCTTGACATGGTCGCTCCCAGTGCGATGGCAGATCCGTACGAGGTGGTATCTCCCGGTCGGCTCCAACTTCGTGCCAGTACGGCACCGCTGAGCGTCAGCGAATCAGACCTCCGTGGCACGGGCTCCACTGTGCACCAGACAACGTGATATGGCGTCGAGAACTACGAAAGGAACTCCGCATGGCTGAATCCTCTGCTCTTCCGTCAGCGCCACCGAGGCGAATCCGGCCCCAACTGACTCACATGGGGATCAACGTCTACGACATCAAGAAGATGGAGAAGTTCTACACCGAGGTCATAGGACTGGTGGTGACGGACCGCGGAGTCGGCAAGAACTTCAAAGCAGACCTCGTGTTCATGAGCGTGAACCCCGACACACACCATCAGGTTGCGCTCGCGAGCGGTCGTGACGTCAACTCGCCACGCAGCACCATCAACCAGATCAGCTTCAGTCTTGAGAGTCTCGACGAGCTCCGCGAAATGTACCGCGCTGTAAGAGATTACGGAGTCGACGCCTTGAAGCCGCTCAATCACGGCGTGTCCTGGTCTGTCTACTTCTTCGACCCGGAAGGCAACACGGTCGAACTCTACGTAGACAGCCCCTGGTACATCGGACAGCCCCACGGTGATCTTTTCGATCCCGAGCTTCCGACCGATCGGATCATGGCGGACACCCTCGCGATGTGCGAGCAGGACCCCGAGTTCAAGCCCATCGAAGAATTTCGCGAGTCAGTGAGGATCCAACTGTGACATTGTCGGACAACGCAACGCCTCCACGCCACGAACTCATTGACGTGCGCCGGACAACGCTCAACATCGAGACGATCTGGCACGAACGCGGCCCCCGCCTCGAAGTTCCGCTCACCTTGGTGAGTGCGGCCGCTGTCGTCAGGAATCCCTTTGCCGGGCGCTACGAACCCGACCTCCTGCAGTTCCAGGCGACTCTGCGAAGCCTCGGCTCGTTCCTTGCCCAGCAATTGATGTCGGTGCTCGATGCTGGTGACGTCGCTGTCTACGGTAAGGGTGCTATCGTTGGCACGGACGGCGAGCTGGAGCACGGTGCTGTGTGGCACGAGGCCGGGGGTTGGGCGCTGCGAGAGGCGCTGGGCGACCCGAAGGCGATCGTCCCGTCAGCCAAGGCAGTCGGAAATCCCGGGCAGCGACTGCTCATTCCGTTGCACAGCACCCGAGCTGCCTATGTGCGTAGCCATTTCAACACCGTGGAGGTAGGCATTCACGATGCGCCACGCCGGGACGAGATCCTCTTCGCGCTCGCTGTGGGCACCGGCGGCCGAGTGCACGCCCGCGTCGGAGGACTCAGCGCTGACGAGGTCCAAGGAAACGATGGTCTGCGCTGAGCGAGGTCCGTGTTGGCAGCCGGCTGGACCAGTTCTCGCTCGTGTGGACCTCGGTGAGATCAGCGACATAGTCGTAGTTGAGGGTCGCTATCTTCCAATGGAATCCGTCTATGAAGATGCACAGACGATCACACAGCTACTGACCGATTGGCGACGTCATGAGGAACCGTTCAGGCGAATAGTCACCGACAGTGCCGCGATGGACCGAATCCGCAGGCTCGGGCAGGAATTGCCGGTCGATAGGCTCCTGGCTCCCACCGAACCCCGGCAACTTTACTGTGCAATCGGCAACTACCGCACTCAAGTAGTCGAGGCAGCAGTACAAGCCGGAAGCACTCTCGAACGAGCAACCATGGATGTCGACCACCGCCGACAACATGGGGCACCGTTCGCCGTGCTGACCCCCCCAAATCGTGTCGGCGCGCCGTTCGCGCCGATTGCCCTGGAGAAGGAGCAGTACCACCTCGACTGGGAAGTGGAACTCGCAGTGGTGATTGGTCGGCGTGGGTGGCGAGTGCCGGCCGCACGCGCTCGGTCCCTCATTGCAGGTTTCACGGTCGCCAATGACCTCACCCTACGAGACCGCGTCATGAGGCCAGACGTAGCAACCGGGGCAGACTGGCTTCGCTCGAAGGGGACACCAGGAACACTTCCCCTCGGGCCCTGGCTGGTTCCAGCTTGGCAGGTACCCCGACGGCCACTTGCCCTCGAACTCACGCTCAACGGACATGTCATGCAATCAAGCACCACTGCCGACATGATCTTCAGGGTTGAGGACATCCTCGAAGAGATCACCCACCACACAGTTCTCGAACCCGGTGACGTGGTCTGCACCGGGTCTCCGGCTGGATTCGGAGCCCAACGCGACCGATATCTGAAACCCGGCGATGTCACGGAAGCCGCAGTGGAACTGCTGGGCCGTCAACGCACGGAATACGTGCACGAGGCGCCAACTCGCCAATCACCCGATCGCGACTGGAGGAAAGCTGCGGTATGACCACCCATCGCACGGATAGTGTGCTGATAACTGATCGCGCGTGGCCTACGGACGCTGTCGAGCGAAAAGTACTCGAAGACGCAGGGTTTGACGTGGTCTCCGGCCCCGCGGAGGCCGGCAGCTCCGAGGAAATCGAATCGTTGGTTTTCGAACACCAGCCGCGCGCGATCCTGACGTGCTGGGCGCCGGTGTCACCGGCAGCGATCAACGCTTCACGCAAACTCGAAATCGTCGCGCGAATGGGCGTCGGATTGGACAACATCGCCGTTGCCGCGGCCACGGAGGCTGGAGTCTGGGTGACCAACGTCCCGGACTACTGCCTCGACGAAGTGTCCGATCATGCCGTCGGACTTATCTTGAACTGGACGCGTGGCATCTCGGCCTTCGATCGAGAGGTTCGCGGAGGTACGTGGGATCCATCAGTCGCCCGTCTGCGCCGTCTGTCCACACTCACGGTCGGGATCGTCGGATTCGGCCGCATCGGTCGCCACACTGCGCGGAAACTGGCGGCCTTCGGGTGCACCGTGATCGCGAACGACCCGGGAGCCACCGCGTCCGAGGTCGACGGCGTTGCATTGCACTCCGCCGACCATCTGCGAGAAACGTGCGACGTCCTCGTCTTACATGCTCCACTCTTGGAGTCCACACGCCACCTCGTCAATGACCAGTGGCTGGCAACCATGAAGCCCGGGTCACTACTGGTGAACGTCAGCCGAGGAGGGCTCGTCGACACCAACGCCGTAGTCGCTTCACTCGGATCCGGCCACCTCGCGGGGTTCGCGGCCGATGTGCTCGACGAGGAACCGGATGTTGTCCCTGCCCTGCGGGACTATGACGGAGCCGTTCTCACGCCACATGTCGCGTTCTCCTCTGACACTTCACTGATCGAACTTCGTGAGCGAGCTGCTCAAGAGGTAGTGAGGGTCCTGAGCGGGCATGCACCACTACGCCCCTGCAACCAGGTGCGGCACCACGCTTCGAAGGGAAATGCCCATGAGTGACATCACCGCAGTTGTAGCAAGGCAGGTCTTCGACTCCCGTGGCAGACCGACCGTAGAGGTCGACGTGACGACATCCTCGGGCCACGTCGGTCGCGCGGCTGTTCCATCAGGAGCATCGACCGGTACAAGTGAGGCCTGGGAACTGCGCGACGGAGACCCCGAGCACTACGCAGGACTGGGCGTGACGTCCGCGGTGGCGCACGTCCATGACGAAATCGCTCCCGCATTGACCGGACATCCGGTGTCCGACCAACGCGGGATCGACTCGGAGATGCTCCAACTTGATGGGACACCGCAGCTCTCCCGCCTGGGGGCAAACGCGATCCTCGGGGTCTCGCTGGCAGTGTGCCGGGCGTCGGCACTGACCGCGGAAATGCCGCTGCATCGGCGGATTGCCGAACTCGCGGGTGTAACGACGCCGTCGATGCCCATGCCGATGGTCAACATCCTCAGTGGCGGACTGCATGCCAGGTCCGGGATGGATGTCCAGGACTTCCTCATGATTCCCGCCTCGGCACGCGACACCAATGAAGCACTGGCTATGGTCGGTGCCGTCAGGACAGCGGCGACAGAGGTGATGCAGGGGCGCGGGCTATCGACCCTCCTGGCCGACGAAGGTGGACTGAGCCCAGGGCTGCGCACCAGTGAGGCAGCGCTCGAGCTGATGGTCGAGTCCTTCGTTGCCGCTGGATTGCAGCCAGGACGCGATGCGGTCATCGCGGTTGATGTCGCAGCCACCACCCTGTGGGACGATGCGCAGGGCGCCTACCGGCTTCCGCGCGAGGACGTCACCTGCACCGCTCGAGAACTCATCGAGCGGTACGTGAGGTGGATAGACGAGTTTCCCGTGATCTCCATCGAGGATCCTCTGCACGAGGAGGACTGGGAAAACTGGCCCAAGGTCACCGAAGCCATCGGGAACCGGTGCCGAATCATCGGTGACGACCTGTTCACGACAAATTCTTCTCGCCTACGCCGGGGAATCTCCGAGGAAAGCGCCAACGGCATCCTCGTCAAGGTCAACCAGAACGGAACTCTGACCGGCACACTCGATGTCATCGAAGACGCACACCGGGCCGGGTTCGCGCCGGTCGTTTCCGCTAGGTCCGGTGAGACCGAAGATTCGTTCATCTCCGATCTTGCAGTCGGCACAGCTGCCGGCCAGATCAAGATCGGGTCGGTGCGCTGTTCTGACCGCCTCGCGAAGTACAACCAACTGGTTCGTATTTCCGAAGACTCAAGCATTGGGTTCGCTGGCATGTCAGCCGTCACCGTCGGGGACCCGGTGACGACGCCATGAGCGAATTGGACGACGCGAATTCTGCGATCCTCGATTTTGTCGAGGAGCAGGGCCTCGTCGGACTGCAGGGTGATAGTGGCCGCAGGGGAGAGGTGACACTCACGCGTCTGACCGGAGGCGTTTCGTCCGACCTGTGCCTTGTCGAGCTTGACGACCAGTCAGTGTGCGTCAAACGATCACTGGAACGTCTGCTCGTCGAAACCGAGTGGACGGCGCCGGTCGAACGAAACACCAACGAATGGGAGTGGATTCGCTACGCGTCCTCGATCGTTCCCGGTGCAGTACCAACGCCGCTGGCACACGATGCACAGCGTCAAATGTTCGCCATGTCCTACCTCGCACCAACAAGTCATACGGTCTGGAAGTCGGAGATGATGCGCGGCCGCATCTCACTATCGACTGCCGAGTCGACCGGACACCTCATCGGCGAGTTGCACTCGAGGAGCGCCGGTGTCGAAGATCTGAAGAGAATCTTCGACACCACGCCCTCGTTCGAGGCACTGCGGATCGAGCCGTACTTCACGCACACCGGCACCAAGAACCCTGCCTTCGCCGAACACATCACTATGGTCGCCGACCAGACTTTGCAAACCCGCAAGGTTTTGGTACATGGTGATGTGAGTCCGAAGAACATTCTTGTCGGGCCAAGGGGGCCCGTTCTGCTCGATGCCGAGTGCGCGTGGTTTGGCGACCCGGCTTTCGACGTTGCCTTCTGCCTCAATCACCTCGTACTCAAGTCCTACGCAATCGGTCAGGCGGACTCTCTCCGTCACGCAGCAATGGCACTATGGAATGCGTACCTCTCCCATGTCGACTGGGAGCCTGCTGATGATCTCGACGCCCGAGTAGCTCGACTGCTTCCCATACTCTTGCTCGCCCGTGTCGATGGCCGATCGCCGGTTGAGTACCTGAACTCCACAGACCTCCGTGACGCGGTACGGAACCGAGCTCACGACCTTCTCGACAGGAAGCCGGGTCGAACCGAGACAGTGATCGAACAGAGTTTTGTATCTCGCACCCACATACCGTCCTCCAACTGACCCGCCAAGGAGAATCATGTCCTTTTCGCTCGCAACCGTCCGTGTAGGGGGAAGCCCCACTCCAGTGCTGGCCATCGGTGAACGCCGTTGGAAGATCGCCGACGTAGCTCCAAAAGCGCTCGAACCCGAACCTTATCGGGGATTGATGAATGTCTTCGACCACTGGGAAACGACCGAACCAACCCTGGTCGAGGCATACGAGGCCCTGCTGGATGGAACCGACACCACCGAGCCCCTCGCACCCCTCGAAAGCGTCGAGGACGTCCTCACCCCACTCCAGTATCCCCGCAAGGTGCTCCTGACTGGCGCCAACTACCACGCGCACATGCGAGAAGACGGTGGGCACACGGACTGGAGCAAGGACACCAAGAACCCGGTCTTCTTCTTCAAGCCTCCGACGACGACGTTGGTTGGATCGGGAAAGACTGTTCGCTACCCGGTCCAGTCCGAGAAGTTCGACTACGAGCTGGAACTCGGCGTCGTCATCGGCAAGCGGGGCCGTAGGCTGACGGTCGAGAATGCCATGGAGTACGTCGCCGGCTACACGGTTGTGCTGGACCTCTCGGCACGAGACTGGCAGCGCGATCCCAAGAGCATCATGAAGTGGGATTTGTTCGGTGGCAAAGGCTTCGATGACAGCTGCCCCGTCGGGCCGGGCATCGTTCCCGCGCGTTACGTCGACGAGAACAACCTCCAACTGACATTCAAGCTCAATGGCGAGAATCGTCAGGGTGCCAATACCAAGGACATGATCTGGAGCATCGCCGAACAGCTAGCTCTTCTCACCCAGCACGTCACCGTCGAACCGGGCGACATCCTCTCCACGGGAACTCCGGCAGGTGTGGGTCTGGGGGCGGGTACGTGGATGACTGTGGGGGACAAGCTCGAGGGCTCTATTACCGGACTCGGCACGCTCGCCGTTGAGATCGTCGAGGACCACAGCGACGACACCGTCTGATTCGAAGTGCACAAGGCTCATTCCAGAACACCAGAAAGTAGAGGCAAACCCATGAGTACTGCAAGTGATGTCCTGGCTCTCGAGTACAAGCGTCGAGAAGCAATGACCACACCCGACGTCGACGCCTTGTCGGACCTGTTGGCCGATGATGTCGTGTGGATCCACGCAACTGCCCGCGTCGACACGAAGGCGGGACTGCTCGAGGCGATCGGCAGTGGCTCAACCAAGTACTTGTCCATGGACGTAGAGGACGAGACCGTCAGGGAGATCGGTGGTGTGATCCTGATCGGTGGAATCGCCCACATCAAGGCGGAGATCAATAATGAGGTTCGCGACCTGCAGAACCGATTCACCATCATCTGGGCCCCCCAGCCCGACGGAGCGTGGCGAGTCGTGAACTGGCAGTCAACGACGGTGCGCAAGCCCTGAGCGTTCGGCTGTCAATGGCACTTGGCCGCGGTCCCGTTTGCCAGCGGGCGCCGCGGCAGCCCGACGGAGAGTGGCGAGTCGTGAACTGGCAGTCAACGACGGTGCGCAAGCCCTGAGCGTTCGGCTGTCAATGGCACTTGGCCGCGGTCCCGCTTGTCAGCGGGCGCCGCGGCCGCTGTCAACCCGAGCAACCCAGACGATCCGTCTGACTCCACAACTGCTGCAAACGAAAGGCAACGATGCCCGCCTACCAAGGATGCGACGCCAAGGATTACCAGAATCTCGGTCTGACCGGCGATAATGTAGAGGCATGGGAAGACGGACTACGAACCGATCCCGACGGAGCCGGCTTCGAGTGGTGGTACTTCGACGCACACTTTGACGACGGCTCCACCCTCGTCATTGTATTCTCCACCAAACCAATGCTATCCCCAGAGCTTCCACTGACGCCGCGGGTCACAGTGAACTTCGATCGGCCGGATGGAACCCACCTCGTGCGCGAAATGGACTTCCTGCCAGAGGTGTTTACGGCGTCTTCCGCGGCCTGTGACGTACGCATCGGACCGAATCGGTTCGCCGGGAATCTGGACCAATACACCATCCATGTCGAAGCCGAAGATCTCGTTGTCGACGTAGCCCTTAACCGAACAACCCGATCATGGCGTCCCGCCACCGGGCACATGTACTTCGATGACGACACCCCGGCAGGCCGCAAGTACTTCGCATACCTGCCGGCTGTGCCCGACGGGCAGACTGAGGCGACAGTGACGGTCGACGGGAACTCGACACGCCTGAGCGGGACTGGCTATCACGACCACAATTGGGGCGACGCCCCTATGAACGAGCTCATGCACCATTGGTGGTGGGGACGAGCCAAGGTTGGCCCATTCGTGGTCATCACGGCCTTCATCACGGCGGAGCAGATCTACGGCGAAGACACGATTCCAATGTTTTTTCTGAGCCGCGACGGTAGCGTCCTGTCGGAAGATTCAGGACGCGTCAGCTTCGATGCCAACTCCACCTACGTCGACGACTACACCGGCAAGCCGGTCGCAAATTGCCACGGCTACGAGTATGACGGTACAGGTGGGCACTTCCGTGTGACCTGGACGCGTGAAAGCGACATATTTCGTCTCAACGTCGATGACATCTTCGAGGGAGAGCAGCGGAACATGGCACTGGCTGCGGGCTACGACCCGAGTTACCTCCGCTTCACTGGCACCGCGACGATCGAGCACCTCGAAGGTGGACATTCGGTCGAAACGCACGCAGCCCCGGCGATTTGGGACCTCATGTACTTCGGTCAGCCGCAGCCTCCAGGCCCGGAATCCGCTGCCATCTTCGAACCGTCCGAGGTGACTGGATCGGGATAACCACCGTCTGAGGTGACATGCGCAATCTGTCGCTTTGCCGATGTCGAACGTGGTGGCGGAGGCCCGAGTTTGGTCGACGACAGGAAACCCGTGCACCTGAGCAGTCGACCACAATGTCCCGCTGCCGCCCGCGCCATCGACATGGACCCAGTCGCCTGCACAGCTACGGGTGAACGGGTTTCGGCGCCTATGAGCGCCGAAACCCGCTTCAAATCAGTTTGTTCGGGCGGACGAGCGGTCACACCGTGGTACTCAACTGGTCGGAAATCGCTGCGCGGTTGTACTCGTCCGTCAGACGTTCCACCAGAGCGTTGACGCTGCCCACGGCCCGCACACCGGCAGTCGAGTGACCCGCGCTCCAGATGTCGGACCACCGATGTGCGACGACACCATCTCGCCCGAACTTCTGATCGGCTTCCTGCGCACTGACGTGCTCGTCTAGAGTGGCCGGGTCAAGCCCGGCGTTTCGAATCGACGGAATGAGCATGTTCGCCGGTAGACCCGTGAATGCTCGCGTCAACACGATGTCGTCGACATCCGAGTCGACCAACATCGCTTTGTACTCAGCTTCCGCTCGACTCTCATGTGTTGGAATGAAGGCAGTGCCCATGTAGGCGAGATCGCACCCGAGAACCCGAGTGGCACGTAGGGCGTAGCCATCACTGACGCCGCCTGCAAGCACCAACGGGCCGCCGAAGATTGCCCTGACAGCTCGAGCGAACGCGAAGGGATTCATCCAACCCGTTTGCCCACCAGCCCCCGCGGTCAACAGGATCAACCCGTCCGCTCCGGCGTCGATCGCCAGTCTGGCGTGCCGAAGGGTAGCGACGTCGGCAAAGACCAGCACACCCTTCTCGTGCAACGGGCCCAATGCGGCTGCTGGCGAACCCACGCTGGTGATGACGATTTCGACGTTGTGGCGAAGGATGACGTCAAGGTCCTCGGCAAACCGTGGTGATCGCATGATCAGGTTGGGGGCGTACGGCGCGTCGGCCGCGTCCACGGCGGAGTCGATCGCTTCAAGCCACTGGTCCAGTTCGTCGGCACTGCGAGCATTCGCTGTGGGGAACGCTCCGATGACTCCGGCCTTGGCGGCTGCGACCACTAACTCCGGCCCGGAAACACGGAGCATTGGCGCTGCGATCACGGGAAGGCGCAGTCGAGAAGTAATGCGGGACGGCAGTCGCTGTGTCATTGCGGTGATTCCCATGTTCGGTCGGACGGACTTGTCGCTCGGCGGACTGCCGCGCAGCGTGTGTCGGCGGTCGTTCTAGTCAGTGGTATCCTCGCGGAAAATGTTCCTGAACAGTTGCTAGAGGTGCTGTTCGGCTCATCTCCGGAGGACCCCGCCGATGGCGTGATGAGCAAGAGCCTCAGCGATCTGCAACCGGCTGGCGTCAGTGTCCGTGGAGTTGGGGCGAAACCACACTGTAGACCAATTGAGGGCTCCCAGCACAGCTTTGGTTGCAAGGTCGCTGTCGACTGCATGCAGGGCACCTTCCTCGACACCGGCCTCGATAGCCGTTCGCCAGATCTGTTCGTAGGCCCTCCGAACCTCGGCGATGTGCCGGAACGACGTCGTGTCGGAGGTGACCGACCGCCCGATCACCAGGTTGATGTTGTGCAGAGTGACAACCTGCACGTCGTTCTGCTCGAGCAATACCAGGGTGTGCCGAACAGCCATCCGTTCCAGGCGCCGCGCGGAGTCGATCCCGGGTTCGTCGAGCACAGGCTGAACCGCGTCCGTCAGCATGTAGGCGCCTTCTGTCAGGATGTCGGCGAGAATCTCTACCTTGCTGGTGTAGTAGTGGTAGACCCGACCTTTCGTCGCACCCATCTCCGCAGCCACATCGTCGATCCGCGCACCGCTGTAGCCCATGCGCGCGAACGTCTTCGCGGCGGCTGCAACGATCTCGCTGCGCGGCCCGGTCATCCTCAGCCTTGCACGCGGAACCCTGGCGTGTCCGTTCGGCGAAATGTCAATCACCAACCCCACTGTAGCGTGATTCGAAGAGGCATTGACCACTATTATGACCTGTGCCATACTCGCTGGTATGTCGACATACTAGCGAGTATGTCTCGACTTCGCCATAGGAGACCCGCATGGTTCCACAGTCACAGGGTGTCGATCGCCTCAATTTGTCGAGCGACGAACTGTTGAGTACGACACGAAGTGTTCGAAAACGATTGGACTTCGACCGTCCGGTCCCGCGAGAAGCATTGGTCGACTGCGTGCGCCTGGCGCTGCAGGCACCGTCCGGAAGCAATCGCTGGGTACTGCAATTCGTCGTCGTGACGGACGAAGCTCAGCGGAAAGCCCTCGCAGATGTTTACCGCCGAGGATTCGAGACTTACCGAACCATTCCCAGCTATATCGGAAACGTCGACAAGGGGAGTGCCGAACGCAACGCCAATCAGCAGCGCACGGCCGGCTCCGCCGAATACCTGGCCGAGAATATGGAACGCGCACCGGCGCTGGTCGTCGCGTGCGGAATGGGCAAAGCCGAGTCGGGCCCTCCGATCGCCAAGACCACCCTCCTGGGCAGTGTGCTGCCAGGCATGTGGTCCTTCATGCTCGCAGCACGTGAACGTGGTCTAGGGACCTCGTGGACGACCGTCATGCTCTTCCATGAACAGGAAGCAGCGGATGTTTTGGGGATACCGAACGAGGAAGTAACGATCGGCGCCCTGACGCCCGTCGCCTACACGAAGGGCACATCCTTCAAACCTGCCATGCGACCCGATCCCGAAGAAGTTATTCACTGGGATCGCTGGTAGTCGCAATCTAGATACAGCGCACGCTATCCATCCGCCCACCCGTAACAGAAGAGAGAAATCATGTACAAGCTTTATGCATTCTGGTCCGCTCCGGCCGAATCGGACGTCGCAAGTTTCGAAGAGTACTACGCAGCGACGCACGTGCCGAGGGCCTCGGCGGTGCCCCATCTCGAATCCATCGTGACCACTCTGACCGCTGAAGGATTGGCCGGCGGGGAATCCGCGCACTACCGGGTGGCCGAGATGGCGTTCGCGACTAAAGCTGCCTTCGACGAGTGCGTGAAGTCGCCGGAGTGGGCAGAAATGCGGGCGTGTTCAGGTGACATCATCGAGAAGTACGGTGTCACCCTGACCGTCGCGATCGGCGAAGAAGTCATCGGTACCCCCACCAACAGCTGAGCTGTCGCGGGGAACTTCGAAACTTGATTGGACGAGCAACGAGATGAACGCGGGCACACCGATTCCGGGCCTGATGATGAATTTCCCCCTGACCGTGCACCACCTGCTGCGGCGGATGCGAGACGTACACCCGCACAGCAAGGTTGACACGGTCCGTGCGGCTGATGGCACCGTCACAACGGCTTCCTACGCCGACGTCGTAGACCGAGCGACCCGACTCGCAGCCGCCTTGACCGGGCTGGGCGTCAAGCCCGGTGACCGGGTCGGCACCTTCGCTTGGAACACGCAAGAACACCTCGAGTGCTACTACGGCGTGATGTGCCTCGGCGCCGTCCTCCACACCATCAATCTGAGGCTGCACAACGACCAGATCGGCTACACGGTAAGGCATGCCGATGACCGGGTGATCCTCTTGGACGCATCGTTGGCCGAACAGTTCGCGCCAGTCCTTCGCGAATGCCCCGGGGTCGAGCATGTGATCGTGGTCGGTGACCTGCCCGAGGGAGTCGAGATCGAGGAAGCGATCTCCTACGAGAACCTGATTTCGCAGGCGCCGGCCACCATCGAGTGGCCGGAGTTCGACGAGACGGCAGCGGCAGCGCTGTGTTACACCTCGGGCACCACAGGCGACCCGAAAGGTGTTCTCTATTCGCATCGTTCGATCCTCTTGCACGCATTGTCGATGTCGGGCACCGAGACCTTCCGTATCTCGAACGCAGACCGTGTGCTGTCGATCGTTCCCATGTTTCACGCAATGGGGTGGGGGCTTCCCTTCGTATGCGCATTGAGCGGGGCCGACCTGGTCATGCCGGGCCGCTTCCTACAGCCGGATCCCGTCATCACGGTTGTAGAGCAGCAGAATGTGACGTGGTCCTGCGGTGTCCCAACCGTGTGGATGGACGTTCTCAAGCGGTGCGACCAGCTTGCCGCCGAAGGCATCCAGGTGAATCTGTCTTCACTGCGACGAATCCTGTCCGGCGGCACCCAGGTTCCCACCGAGCTCATGCGGGCCTACCGCAAGCAGTTTGACGTCGAAATGGTGCAGGGCTGGGGTATGACGGAAATCTTTCCCGGCGCAACCGTAGGTTCTCAAGACAGCGTGGCAGGCCGGTCGGAGAAGGCCATGTGGGACCAGCAGTCAGCAGCCGGCCGCTTGAGTCCGCTGTACGAGTTGCGGGTTGTCGACTCCGACAACGTCACCCTCCGCAACGACGGCATCGACGTCGGTGAGATCGAAGTACGCGGCCCCACAGTGGCATCCGAGTACTTCAACGCCCCCGGCACGTCGGACAAGTTCCACGACGGCTGGCTTCGAACCGGGGACGTCGGCACAGTGAGTAGCAACGGGTGGCTGAGAATCTCGGACCGGTCCAAGGACGCGATCAAGTCCGGCGGAGAGTGGATTTCTTCGGTGGATCTCGAAGCAGCACTGATGGATCACGAATCGATCCGGGAGGCGGCCGTGGTCGGTCGCCCCGACGACAGGTGGAGTGAACGGCCGTACGCTTTCGTCGTGACGGATCGCGCAGTTTCCGACGAGGAACTACGAGCGTTCCTCAGTGAACGCGTAGCGCGATGGTGGCTTCCGGACGCGTTCGAAACGATCACATCCATTCCGCGCACCAGTACGGGAAAGTTCGACAAGAAGCAATTGAGGCAACGGCTTCTGAACGGCACCCCTACCGACCAGGGATGACACCGAAGTCGACTGTGGGCCTATCGGCTGTCGTCGGTAGGCCCACATCGATGTCGGGGTGTGCTGGGCAACGGTGCCGCACAGACTTTGTGGCAAGCACAAGCACGCCAGAACGGAGACTTGAGGACATGAGTATCAGACGAGTCGTAGTGGGTGAGAACGAGCACGGAAAAGCGGTGTTCCTTTCCGACGGACCAGCCCCTCTATCGCACTCCTTCGAACATCTCCCCGGGCAGAGCATGACTCGCCTCTGGATGACATCGGACGGCAATTCCCACGTCACGGCAGGGGAGGAGCCAACCTCGCTCACAGGACCCATACTTCCGCCCCCAGGTGGATGCAGCTTCATGATCGTGGGCTACGCACCCGACTCGGTAGCTCTCGCGCCCGATTTCGATGGCGCCGCCGCAGGCGCTGAATTCAATGCCTACGCTGCAGATTTAGTTTCCAGTATGGAACCGGATGCTCCTGGAATGCACAGAACTGACACTGTCGACTTCGGAATCGTTCTGGACGGAGAAATCGTGCTCGAGATTGACGACGGCAACGAGACCCTTCTTCGAGCGGGAGACACTTTTGTGCAACTTGGTGCGCGTCATGCCTGGCGAAACAGGTCGGACACGACAGCATTCGTGGCGTTTGTCCTTTCGACCCCCGCATCCCGTGTGCAGCGCTGACGGAGCGGCCGGAAGGCATGCGCGAGCACCAACTCCGCGGTCTGGACGCGGGAAGTGCCACCCAGCGATCATTCACGACGCTGCCGTGATTCCGGCTCGGACTGAGCGCCCCGTTCCGCAGTGCCGGTTCGCCCGGCGACCACGCCACGTCTCGCGGTCTGTCATCTTGGGGTGCTGGCTCGCATATCTCTTTCAGTTAGAGGATCAGAATCGCGGTGCCAACCGGCCCAAACGTGTCCGAGTAGCACCCGTTCTGCGCGGACTGCCTGGGCGCGGTCACGTTGCTCAGCATCGATTGTCAGAGCCTGCAGACTGGTGGGGATGCGGTTCGTCGTCCGGTAACCCTGTCCATGCCTCGAAGTCGCTCGATGTGGGCGAGAACAGCTCGGTGCAGAACGATACGAACGCATCGGCGCGTGCGGTCAGCACTCCTGGTACACCAATCAGCGCTATGTCGACTGTTGGTATGTCGTCGGTAATGGGCAGGGATACGACATGACGCCCCTCGTGCGTCAAACTATGAGCCGATCGCTGCATCAGGATGGACCACCCCAGTCCGGCGCCGACCAGCGCTCGGGCACCTTCAACACTGCCGGTTCTGTAGCGCACAGTCGGTGCCACACCCAGGCTGTCCAGAGCCGATTGATAGAACTGCTGACTCGGTGGCACATCAACCATGACGAGCGGTTCGCTCTCAAGCTCGGCCAGCGATACAGAGTCCTGACCTCCGAGACGATGGTGTGCAGGCAACAGAATACGAGGGCGCGCAGTGAACAGCTTCGTACGCACCAGATCGGAGCGAACCCCGAGATCGATGATCAAAGCGAGTTCCACGTGCCCTGTCGTCAGTGCGTCCTGCAGTTCGGTGGTCGATCCCTCCAACGAGGACAGCGTGACCTCGGGGTGGAGTTCGGTGAAGCCGCGGATCACGCGCGGCAGCAACGCTGAGGTGAGAGGCGGATGCACCCCTACTGTCATCGGACCCGACAATGTCCCGGAAAGTTCGCGCGCCGATCGCTCGAAGTCTTCTCCCTGCGCGAGCAGACGGCGGGCCTTGATCAGTAGTTCACGGCCAGCTGCGGTGAGTGCGATCCCCTTGGCCTGGCGTCGGTGGAACAACTGGACCCCCAGCCTCTTCTCGAGATCAGATATCGCCATCGAGAGAGCGGACTGCGACACGTGGAATCGGACCGAGGCTCCGACGATGGAGCCATCCTCCGCGACCGCGACGAAGTACTCGACTTGTTTGAGGGTTGCCTTCACATCAGAAAATTTTACTCTATACATGACTAACATGAATTTGCTTGAAGACGAACTGTGACCCACGATACATAAAGGTACTCGGCGGCGCCGCTGCCGCCAGCGGAAGGAGAGCAGTGTCTACCGAAAGCAGTTCTGTGCGAGAGCATTACGACATCGTCATCGTTGGGGCCGGACCAACCGGTTCGGCGATGGCCGGCGATCTGGGCCGTCGCGGCCGATCGGTGCTCTTACTGGAACGTGGTGACGGAGCTGTGTTCGACGCTCGCCTTCATTCAGTGAACATTCGAACCATGGAGTTGGCTCGCCATTGGGGGATCGAGACCGACCTACGCAACTGCGGCTGGCCATCCGAGCATCCTCAGGACGTTGTGTGGGGGTTCAACCTGAAGGACGACGAGGTCGCGCGGATCGACTGGCCGGCAATCTCGGAGATGACGCCCCCGGACTGCAGTCCTACGTTTGCTCAGCGATGCCCTCAAGTTTGGTTCAATCCCATTCTCCTCGACTTCGCGAGACGACAGACGTCGGTAGACGTCCGACTCCATCACGAGATGATCGGGTTCGAGCAAGGTGAAGACGCCGTTCGGGTCGATGTCCGTACACCGAACGGTGCCACGGTCGCCGTTCAGGGCTCCTACCTCGTGGCCGCCGATGGGGCACGAAGCAGCGTTCGGCGCGCACTCGGAGTTCCCACCGTCAAGTCCCCCGTGCTCGGGAGCTCGGCCGAGATCATCTTTCGGTGTCCCGAACTCAGTGCCTTGCCTCTGACCGGCAGCTTCGGACGCTTCACGGTTCTTGAACGGGACGGAATGTCGGTCTCCCTACTCCCGTTCGATGGCCGGGGAACGTACCGCTTGACGGTGATGGTTGGGGGTGGCGAGAAGACGGACGAGCAGATGAAGGAGATCATCCGCAGTTTGGCAGGCCTACCAGACGCTGACATAGAACTGCTGACTCCCGTGATGCCCTGGTCGAGCCGTGAGACCCTCGCGGAAGCCTTTCGAGTGGGAAGGGTGTTTCTCGCAGGGGACGCAGCCCACACCATGCCCACCACCGGCGGAATGGGGATGAACACAGGCGTCGGTGACTCGCTGGACCTCGGCTGGAAGCTCGATGCAGTACTAGCGGGCTGGGGCGGCGAAGGACTTCTGGACAGCTACGACATCGAACGGCGCGCCGCAGTAACTCGAACAAGCAGCTTTGCGAGTGGTGTTTATAAGGATTGGGTGGCAACCAAGCACAGGTTCCAAAGTTCGTGGGATCTCATTGAGCAGGGTGGCTCGGCAGAACACGAGGGCCGCACCCTGCTCGCGGAAACCTTGCTGACCACGTTCAGTCGGGAGTACAACGCCGTGCCGGCCGCTCTGGGCTATCGCTATGACCGATCGCCGGTGGTCATTCCGGATGGATCGCGGCCCCTCCCCGACGACGTCACGTCGTACGTACCGACAGCGGCGCCAGGTCACCGGGCACCTCATGTGTGGGTAGAACCCGGCAGGTCGACGCTCGACTTATTCGGTCCCGGCTTCACTCTGTTGATCATCGGCAGGCCTGCAGGTGACGCGCAGGCACTGTCCGAAGCCGCCCAGAATGCTGGACTTCCCCTGGCAGTCCTTTGCTATGATTTTGGTCCGGTGAGGGATGACCTCATGAGGGCATACGAAGCTCACTTCGTGCTGGTCCGACCGGACGGCCACGTCGCCTGGCGCGCACACAACCAACCCGACGATCCTGAACGCATCGTGGACCTTGTGCGGGGGGTCGGACGAGTCGACGAAACGCAACACACGAGCGGTGAGAGTGAACTCGCCCCGTCGCCGTTGCCTGTGACTTCCAGTTCTGGAGGGTGACAAATCGACACGGCTCGACCGACTAGATCTCTGTTAGCGACGAAATAAGTCCGTAAGGACGAGGAGTAGATGTGGCACACATTGATGGCGGCTTGGTTCTCGCAAAGACACTGCAAGGATTCGGAATAGACACTATTTTCACTTTGCACGGAGGGCACCTGGACTCAGTGCTTCGAGCTGCTGACAGTCTGGGCATCCGCCTGATCGACACTCGACATGAGCAGGCTGCAGGACTTGCGGCAATGGGGTTGGCGCATGCAACCGGCAAGGTCGGTATTGCGCTGATCACCGCGGGAGGCGGCGTGACCAACGTCGTGTCCGCAGCTGCCAATGCCTTGGCAGACGGTGTACCTCTGGTCATTCTCGGGGGGGCGCCACCCCTGAACGACGTTGACGCATTGCCGGCGAACAGCGGCATCGATCAGCTTGCGGTCATGGCCGGTGTCACCAAGCACTCCCTACGCATCACACACATCAGCCTTCTCGCCGAGCTGGTCGGCCGCGCGTTTCGAATCGCGAAAGAAGGCCGGCCCGGACCGGTGTATCTCGATCTCCCGTCCGACGTCTTGTTCGACCAGATCGAGGAAGCGGATGTGGTCTTTCCGAATGGAGCAATGCGAGTCGCTCCCGCTGCCCCCTCGAGGCCTGCCGTACTGGAAGCGCTTTCGCTGCTTCGAGGCGCTTCGCGGCCAGTCATTCTGGCGGGTGGAGGCGTCGTTCGAAGCGGAGCGTCCAACCTTCTCGTCGAGTTCGTCGAACGCACGGGTATTCCGGTACTGACCAACAACAAGTCCCGCGGTGTCATCCCTACGACAAGTCCGTTGTGGGGCCGCGGATTCAGTGCGCTGGGCGCGGCAAAGGCACGAGGGCACGGCGAGGCAGACGTCGTGGTGCTACTGGGCGCTCGAGTAGGTATCTACACCGGGGGACGACACAACTCCGTGATCCCGACATCAGCTCGCGTGATCCAGGTTGATGTAGAGCCTGAAGAGATGGGCCGCCTCCACGACGTGCATCTCGGCATCACATCCGATTGCCGAGAAATGCTGTCAGCACTGCTAGACGCGGACGATGCGACGTGGCCCGACTATTCGAACTGGGCAGCGTCATTGACGTCGCCGAGTGAGAGGAAGCGGAACGCGGGATCCGAAGCCGACGGAGTCCTCACGCCGGGATTAGTGGGCGCCGCGCTTGCCTCATTTCTACCCGCCGACACCGTACTGGTGGCCGACGGCGGTGAAACACCCTCGTGGCTTGACGCCGCTGCCACAAGCGACACCGCTGGCCAGTGGTTCGGACACGGATACCTCGGAATCATGGGGGAAGGAATGCCCCTGGCGATCGGCGCACAGATCGCCTACCCCGACAAGCGGGTCGTGGTGTGGGTCGGAGACGGTGCAGTCGGTTTCAATTTCGCCGAGTTCGACACGATGGTCCGCCACAACCTGCCGATCGTCGTGGTCGTCAACAACGATCGGCAGTGGACGATGTCGGCACACGGCCAGGAACTGCTCTGGGGATCGACTCCGCGCCTGGCCGTCGACCTACGTGACACGCGCTACGACATCGCGGCCTCCGGCTTCGGAGCACATGCCGAATACGTAGAGAAGCTCGACGAACTCGCACCGGCACTCGAACGCGCACTGGCATCAGGTATGCCGGCATGCGTGAACGTCGCGACCACCGCCATCGAAATTGCGCCAGTGACCAGGCGGTTCATGCGCGACGCAGCGCAAGCTGATTCGTCGGTGGCATCGAGCAGTGCGGCACTGACCGACAGCCCGTCGACAAGCCGGTGAAGGAAGGAGCACGCAATGACTAAACGTCTGGAAAACAAGGTCGCCCTGGTCACCGGCGCGGCCCGCGGGCAAGGCCGCAGCCACGCGATCCGCCTCGCGACGGAAGGCGCCAACATCATCGCGCTGGACGCTTGTGCGGATATCGCCAACACCCCGTATCCAGGAGCAACACTCGACGACCTCGAGGAAACCGCAGATGCCGTCAGATCCGCTGGCGGCAAGATCGTGACCGCACAAGTGGACGTGCGCAATATCGATGAGATCACCACCGTTACCGCCGACGGCGTGAGCCAGCTGGGACGACTCGACGTCGTCTGCGCGAATGCCGGCATTCGGACGATCGCGGCAACGTCTGATCTCAGCGACGAGACATGGGCAGAAACCATCGACATCAATCTGACCGGAGCCTGGCACACCTGCCGGGCTGCCATTCCACACTTGATGAATGCCGGGGGCGGCTCGATCGTCATCACCAGTTCCGTCGGCGGTTTGAAGGGATCGGCCAACCTTGCTGCGTACGTCGCTGCCAGCCACGGACTCGTGGGTCTAATGCGCAGTCTGGCAAAGGAACTGGCACCGATTGGCATTCGTGTCAACACCGTGAACCCCACAACCGTCGATACCGACATGACCCGGAACAGTTCGATGTATCACCTCTTGCTGCCCGATCGCGAATCGCCTGGGTTCGACGAATGGGCCGATGCCAGCCGTCGCACCCACCCAATGGGGATCCCATATCTGGAAGCCGGTGACGTCAGCGGGACTGTCGCCTTTCTCGCCTCCGACGATGCCAAGTACATCACCGGAGTAGCGGTACCTATCGACGGAGGAGTGATCGGCCGATGATTGCTGCACAGGAACCGAGACGAGAAAGGCTGGAGGGTCAAGTCGCCCTCGTGACCGGCGCAGCACGCGGTCAAGGTCGCAGTCATGCTGTTCACCTCGCGCGTGAGGGTGCCGACATCATCGCGATCGACATCGACCGGCAGATCCCGGGATTGCGTTACAAGACAGCAACTCAAGGCGATCTGGCTGAGACGATCCGCCAAGTCGAAGCACTCGGCCGCAAGGTGATTGCAGGCGTCGTCGACGTGCGTGATGCATCACGGATGCGCGATGTGGTGCGGGCTGCAGTGTCCGAACTCGGACGGCTCGACATCGTCGTTGCCAATGCCGGTGTCGCCTATACAGATCCGGCGCATCTGATGTCGTCGAAAATGTGGAGCACGGTGATCGACATCAATCTCACCGGTGTGTGGAACACGTGCAACGCGAGCATCCCGCACCTCATCGAAGGTGGTCGAGGTGGGTCCATCATCATCACCAGTTCCGTTCTGGGCCTGAGTGGAAACAACAACACGACGGCATACGCAGCGTCGAAGCATGGCGTGGTCGGATTGATGAAGGTGCTGGCCGGCGAACTTGGCCCGCACAGGATTCGCGTCAATACCCTGCATCCCTCTCAGGTTAACACTCCAATGATCATGCATGAGAGCATGTTCCGAGTCTTTGCTCCTGAACTCGAGAACCCAACCAAGGACGACTTCGCCGAACGTTCCCTGAACATGCACCAGATGCCGGTTCCGTGGTCCGAACCCAGCGATATCAGCGAGGCGGTGTTGTTCTTGTGCTGTGACAGTGGCCGGTATATCACCGGTGTAACGCTCCCGATCGATGTCGGTCTGCTGTCGCGATGATCTTGACGACGCACACAGATCGAGTCAGACCGAACAGGGTTTGGGTGGGCACTTGCCGCCAAGCCCCTTTCAATGCTACATGTTCGGTGCACCCGCGCCGTTCAATCGTGAGCTGCTTTCCCGCGCTCATGCAGTGACAGGAGAAAACAATGACAACGATGCGCGCGGCTCGGCTCCATGACTCGCACAGCCCACTTCGCATCGACGATGTGGAAATTCCATCCCTTCGTCCCACCGATGTGCTTGTACGTGTCGAAGCTTGTGGCATCGTGCCGAACTTGGCGAACATCCTCACTGCATTCGACGAAGTGGCACCCAACGGCTCGCTTCCGCCATTGCCAGCGGTATTCGGACTGGACGCTGCCGGCGTAATCGCAGTCAAGGGTGATCAGGTGAGGGGGATGAACGTCGGCGATCGCGTCTACGTAAACCCTGCTCGCTACTGTGGGGCCTGCCGGGCGTGCCGTGCCGGCAGAACGGCGCACTGCGAATACTACCTCTTCAACGGCTACTTCGGGTTCACACCCAAATCCCGCGAGATGGTGTCCGACTACCCGCATGGCGGCTTGTGTGAGTACCTGGCTGCTCCGCAGTACAGTCTCGTCGCACTTCCCGACAGTGTGTCGTTTGAAGAAGCGTGCCGATTCGGGTACCTCGGGACCGGATTCCGGGCGCTGAAGAAGGCAGGGGTCAGACCCGGCGATGTTGTGCTTGTCAACGGAGTCAGCGGAACTCTCGGACTGGGTGTCGCGCTGTTGGCGCTTGCCATGGGGGCTGGACTCATCATCGGGACAGGTCGTGATGCAGCCAAACTCGAACGGGTGAAGGAAATCGCACCCGACCGAATCGCTGTGTATACCAAAGCGGAGGCAACACAGAGTCTCGCCGACTACGCGGCAGAGCTCACTGACGGAGTCGGTGTTGACACGGTGGTCGACTGCCTGGCCAACGGAAGTCCCGCCGAGCCGTTTCTCGAGGCACTTGCTGCACTCGGCCGCGGGGGCTCACTCGTTAATATCGGAGCGGTTGGCGGAGCCGTCCCGATCACGATGCATGAGCTAATGGAGCGAGAGCAGCACATCTACGGTTCTATCTGGTTCACTACCGAACAGGCAGAAGAGATGGCAGCCCTCGCCGCGACCGAGTTGCTCAACCTGAGCCACCTCGAGCACAGAGTATTTCCCCTCGAGAAGGTCAACGAAGCAATTCAAACGGTCGTTAAGAAGGGCAACGGAGGTTTCGACAACTTTGTGGTGAACCCCCAACTCTGACGATCATCTCGGGCAATGCCGCCAGGTGATGTCGTCAAGCAGGGGACGAGTCAGAGTGCCGCCGACCGTCGGTCGAACAGACCGTGAGGACACAATCGCTCTACTGCTGCGCAAGCAGTGATCACACTCCACGAATAAGGAGATCGCAGTGGAATTCAAGAATGACGGCTTCGTGCATCGATCGGTCCAGCGCGATGATGGGACGTCGATCGCTTATACCAGCAAGGGCGACGGGCCGATGGTCCTCATGGTTCACGGCTTCCCGGAAAGCTGGTACTCGTTTCGCCATCAGATCGACGCGGTCGCTGAGGCAGGTTACTCGGCGGTCGCTATCCACCTCCGTGGATATGGCAACTCGGATAAGCCCACCAGTGGCGATGCGTACATCAGTCGTGAGACCGCGGCGGATGTGATCGCTGTCATTGATGACGCAGGAGCCCCGCAAGCAGTCTTGATCGGGCACGACGTGGGGGCTGTAGTGGCGCAGAAGACCGCCCTACTCTATCCGGACAGGATTCGCGGCCTGGTTCTCCTAAGCGTCCCCACGCTGCATCCATTCCCTGCAGATCCCCTCGACGTCATGAAGAGCGTCTACCCGGACAATCTCTTTTACATGGAGTACTTCCACGACGTCGAGACCGCCAGTCGCGAACTGGAGTCGGATATTCCGCGGTTTCTGAAGTTGGCCTTCCACTGGCTGTCGGGAACGCACCCGGACGACGACAGCATGCTGGTTCGACCGGCAGGTTCGAAATCTCTCCTCTCAGGACTTGAAGAGCCCAGCTCTTTGCCTGACTGGCTCAACGACGACGACTTCCAGTTCTTCGTCGACGAACTCACGGCAGGGGGATTGGCGGGGCCGGTAAGCGCGTACCCGGCAGTTACTCTGGACCACTATGACCTTGCGGAGTACGCAAGCCAGCAGATTGAAGTCCCCACCATGTTTGTTGGTGGGAATCGTGATTCATCGCGAGCGCTGTTCGGCTACGACTCCTTTGCCGAGCCCCTCTCGCGATGCACTGACCCTCGTGGCGCACATATCCTTCCGGGTATCGGCCATTGGATTCAGCAGGAGGCGCCGGACCAAGTAAGCGCCCTTGTGCTCGAATTTCTCGACGAAATCAAACTCCCCACGTAAGTCGATCGCGTCTCGCCTCCGGTTGCGCCAAGAGGTCCGTGATCAATACCGCCACTCTCGCTTTCGTGACTTGTGCGCCTTGTCGGTACAGTCGGGACAGATGAGAGCTAGGTGAGAAACATAGCCGTATAGCGAGCGAGGAACGGCAAACGCCGTCTATATCTCATGCCGCCACTGACACAGCGCTGGTAAGGCGCGGGCGAACAACGCATTCGGGGTGATCGAGGGCGGCCTATTCCATAGTGGTGGCACCGATGGGGTGTACGCGCAGGCAGTGAGTAACCGCCCTGCGCTCGCGACCGGGCAGACGTTGGCCGATGCGCGACTCCGTGGATCGCGACGTCCACTGCCTCGTTAGTCGAGGGCCGGGATGACGCGGGAAGAGGTCGACGCGGCTATCACCCCGTCAGGTCGCCCTCGACAGCGAGGAGCCACAAAACCACGATGGCTCGCTATCCGGTCCTCGGCAGCGCGAGAACCTCCAGCCACGCAATCGAGGCGAATCGGCGCTGAAGTCAGACCCACTCTTCGCACACCGAACAGAATCGTGCAGCCAGGCCATGAATGAAACCCGCCCATCAAGAGCAGAGGCCCAACCAGACTCTTCTGCACCCGATTTCGCCACCGAGGTACTAAAAGAACCAACGAGCAGATTCGACCGGATCTGGGTCCAGCGGGCACTCGTCATCTGCCGCTACCTCGACACTGTCCACTCTCTATCCACCTCCAGTCGCGCTGTCGTCGCTTTCGCCATCGTGTGGGCCCCGTATGGCGGATCCGCCCCAGAAGACCTCCTCGTGACCTTCGGAGTGAATAGGGCCAGGTTCTTGGAGCTCCTCGCGACAGCGCTCAATCCCAATCATGTTGAGCAACAGATTGTTCAAGATGTCAAATCTGTCCTGTACAATGACCTGCTATTGGCCTGGAACAGATGCGGAACCCCGAGAATTCTGCAGTCGGTGGCAGCCTTTCCCCTGACGACTGAACCTCTGAGATCGTAGGGGACGACGCGTGTGGATTTCGACTCACGAGGCACAGGAGTTGCCCGACGATTCAGTTGTGTACGTGATGGGCTGGTCATGGTGATTAGCGGGCAGTCGTGGGGTTGGCCTTGGTCGGAGACTGCAATTCGTGGCACGTGGCGGTCTCGCATTGGATTATCTAGCGCTTGCTAAGTAGTCTGTGGGCGGGCGTGGGCTTGAACCCTCTAGCACTGACCCATGCAGCGTCACGGTGACGCGTAGGCGTCAGGACCCGCCGTCGGCCGGTGCGCCTGAGATCACATCGCACGGAGGAAGATAATGAGAGCAGTACAACTCGTCGCATCGGTCGGACTGACGGGGATACGCATCTCCGACATACCCGAGCCTGAACATGTCGATGATCTGGTTGTAGTGGATCTCTACGCAGCTGGAGTGTCCTATCCGGACCTGCTCCAGTGCACCGGCAGTTACCAGGTGGTTAAACCCTTGCCGTCAATCCTAGGAGTTGAAGGCGCCGGCACTGTGCGGTCGGCTCCGGAGCGAACCGGGTTGAGTGTCGGACAGCGAGTGGCAGTTCTGTGCTTTGACGGATCATGGCAGCAGACAGTTGCCGTGCATCCGAGTATGGTTTTTCCGCTTCCAGATTCGGTATCGATCGCCGCCGGCGCGGGCTTCCTCATGAACTACCTCACCGTGCACTTCGCGCTTGACGAGCGAGCCCACTCCCACGAAGGCGAGAGCATTCTTGTGCATGGTGCCGCCGGTGGCGTTGGCACCGCAGCATTGCAGGTCGCGTCTGCCCTGGGCCTCGAGACATGCGCAGTGGTCAGCAGCGAGGACAAGGCGCTCGTCGCGAAGGCAAACGGCGCCAGGCATATTGTCCTCGCTGACGGATTCAAAGACGAGGTCCGAAAGCTGACTGGAGATCGAGGCGTCGATATTGTCCTCGACCCGGTTGGCGGCGACCGCTTCACCGACAGCTCACGCTCTCTCGCAACCAATGGCCGCGCCGTGGTACTAGGCTTCGCTGCGGGTGACATCCCAACGGTCAAGGTGAACAGACTGCTCTTGAGGAACATTTCTGTGGTGGGCGCCGGATGGGCCGAATACGTCCGCGAGCACCCGGACTACCTCGCACGACAGTGGGAGAAGCTCCAGCCTTTGCTGGCTTCAGGGGCGATGCAGGTTCCCGAGCCGACCGTCTATGCAATCGACGACGCTGTCGAGGCCCTTGCTTCGATAGAAGACCGTCGCGCCACAGGAAAAGTCGCACTCAACCTGCGATAACGGCCCAGAGCTGCGCAGGAACCAAGCCCACCAAACTCGCCGAGCGCATCGCTATTGGCTGCTGACCTCACATTGCCCAGGTTTGGCATCGATGCACGGACAAACTTAACAGGAAGGCGCAATCACATGAACAGTGATACTCGGTCCGTCGTAGAAACCCGTCGTTCTCAACAACTTCCGGACAGTGCTGCAGAAACCCTGGAGCACCTCCTTGCCGTGCGAGTGAGCTACCGCTCGTTCCATCCCGATCCGGTCGCCGAGTACACGCTCGACCGGATCCTTCGAACGGCCCAGTTGACAGCGTCATGGTGCAACAGCCAATCCTGGAAAGTCGCGATCACACGCGGAGTAGGGACCGATCGGCTTCGCGCCGCCCTCACCGACGCAGCGATTAGCGGTGGGGCTGAGGAAACGGACATTCCTTTCCCCCGAGAGTATCGGGGCGTACACCGCGACCGCCGCCGCGAGAGCGGATTCCAGCTCTACAACGCGTTGGGGATAGAGCGCGGAGATCGCACCCGCCAGATGCAGCAGACACTGGAGAATTTCAACTTCTTCGGCGCGCCTCATGTCGCGATCATTCATACCGACGAGGCTTTGGGTCCCTATGGTGCGGTGGATTGTGGAGGCTACGTGAGTACTTTCCTGCTCACTGCGGCGGCACACGGTGTCGGAACAATCGCGCAGGCGGCACTTGCGATGTACCCGAGTGTGCTGAGGGAGCAGCTGGACCTACGGGAAGATCGCACCATCGTGTGTGGAATTTCCTTCGGTTACCCCGATATCGAGCACCCAACTAACAGCTATAGGACCACACGTGCACCGATTGACCAGGTCATCGACTGGATCGACAGTTGATGCCTGAATTCTCGAACGACGACTATCGGGTAAGTACTGAACGCCACGGTCGGGTGTTTCTCATCCGAATGGAGCGCCCGGACAAGCGGAACGCTGTGGACGCGGCGATGCTTGCAGGCCTTGATGCTGCGTTCAATGAACTGGACAACGACCCTGACCTCTGGTGCGGAGTACTGAGCGGTGGGGATGATGTCTTTGGCGCTGGAACGGATCTTGCGGATGGTCCAGGGGCTCCGACCGTCCGCGGCGGCACGTACGGGGTGATCTCGAGAAGGCGAACCACACCGTTGGTCGCACCAGTGGAGGGCTCCGCCTACGGTGGAGGATTCGAGCTTGTCCTGACGTGCGCCATAGTGGTAGCCAGCCATTCCGCTCGATTCGCGCTACCGGAAGTCACTCACGGTGTAGTTGCCAACGCTGGCGCACGATTTCGTGGTCAGCCCGCGCTATCGCCCCACCTTGCCAAAGCGCTCCTTCTCACCGGTCGGCCGTTCGGTCCCGGCCGAGCACAGTCGGTCGGACTCGTGCACGAAGTCGTTGCTGCCGGCCACGCCGAGGAGGCAGCGCTGGCGACGGCTGCCCAAATCGCAGCTAACTCCCCGGTCGCGTGCAAGCGACACTGCGGGCGGTGGAAGCAACGCTGCATGACGGTGATGAGCGTGGATGGGAACTGACTGCTGAAGCCGAGTCGCGAGCTACGGCATCAGCGGACTTTCGGGAAGGAATTAATGAGTTCCTGGAGAAGCGCCGACCTGCCTGGAGCGGTCGATGAGCCAGGCCGCACGTGTGGGCCTATCGATGGAGTCGGGCTGAGGAATCGGTGAGCGCTCGGATCGTTGTCGGTGCTCACCGCTTCGCGTCGGGAAGCTCGTTAAGAGCGTGTCTCATGTGGGTGAAGTGATGTGTGGGACATAATGCGACGCGTGTAGACGGGTTGTCACTGAGGTTGGTTCCGGATGCGTTGTGGGAGATAGCTGAACCATTGATTCCACGTTTGTCGCCCGCGCCGCAGGGAGGTGGTTGTGCGCCGGCGGACGATCGGGCGCTGTTCACCGCGATCGTGTACGTGCTCACCAGCGGATGTGCGTGGCGGCACCTGCCGCCTTCATGCGGGGGACCGTGCCGACCGCGCATCGACGGATAAGTGCCTGGGTGTGGGATGGGGTGTTTGTGAAGCTCCATCTCGAGGTGCTCGATCGGCTCGCTAGCGCGGGCGAACTCGACTGGACGGCAGCGATCCTGGACGCGGCAAGCGTGCGGGCGAAAATGGGGGCTCGCTTACCGATCCTAGCCCGGTCGACCGTGGCAAGAAGGGCTCGACGATGCGCGTCCTGTCCGAAGCAAATAGAATCCCACTGGTCGTGTACGTGACCGGGCGAACACCCTTGGACATCACGATGCTGCAACTATTGGTGGCAGCGATTCCGGCAACGAAGTCTCGGCGCGGGGAAAGCTTCGTGCCGACGAGGGTTACGACTACGACATTCACCGGTGTGGTTGGTCTATGGCAGAAGGGAACCGTGATGCGGTCCTGGCTACTCGAACTTCGGGTGGCTGCACTTCGGCAAGTCCCAGGGACTGAGTTCGCTGTCCGGGTACACCGAGCTCGGGGGAGGGGCGTTGGACCCTCCAGGAGGCTATCCCCCGTATGGTGCCGGCTCCGGTTCCGGTCATGTCGGCCGCATTGTTCGCGCGATTCGCCTCCCGACAATCGGATTCGCCGACGATGAAGGCGGTGTCGGCCCTGGGGCACCAGCTCGGGGAACATCAGGTCCGTGAAATGAAGGTGGTGTAGTGATGAAGTTGGGTTACAAGGCGTCTGCGGAGCAGTTCGGTCCGCGGGAGTTGGTGGAGCTGGGTGTGCTGGCGGAGCGGCACGGCATGGATTCGGCGACGGTGTCGGATCATTTCCAGCCGTGGCGGCACGAGGGTGGTCATGCGCCGTTCTCGCTGGCGTGGATGACGGCGGTGGGGGAGCGCACGTCACGGTTGCAGTTGGGGACGTCGGTGATGACGCCGACGTTCCGGTACAACCCGGCGGTGGTGGCGCAGGCGTTCGCGACGATGGGGTGTCTGTACCCGGGGCGGATCATGCTCGGTGTCGGTACCGGCGAGGCACTGAACGAGATCGCGACCGGTTTCGCCGGTCAGTGGCCGGAATTCAAGGAGCGGTTCGCGCGGCTGCGGGAAGCGGTCCGGTTGATGCGGGAGCTCTGGCTCGGTGACCGGGTCGATTTCGAGGGTGACTACTTCTCCACGAAGGGGGCGTCGATCTACGACGTGCCCGAGGGCGGGATCCCGGTGTACATCGCCGCGGGCGGCCCGGTGGTGGCCCGGTACGCCGGTCGCAGCGGTGACGGGTTCATCTGCACGTCCGGTAAGGGCATGGAGTTGTACACGGAGAAGTTGATGCCTGCGGTCGCGGAGGGGGCGGCCAAGGCCGAGCGGGATGTGGCGGAGATCGACAAGATGATCGAGATCAAGATTTCGTACGACACGGATCCGGAGTTGGCGCTCGAGAACACGCGGTTCTGGGCGCCGTT
>NZ_JBHUSF010000061.1:0-36088 GCF_042673295.1 Rhodococcus sp. NPDC057014 | reverse complement strand
TACCTGGTGCTCTCGCACTACCACGCCGTCCGCGTGCTCGGTGCGTCCGCGTTCGACGCCGAGACCATCGTGTCGCACGAGACCACCCGCGCCCTCATCGAGGAGCGTGGAAAGGAAGACTGGGCAAGCGAATTCGGTCGCATGCCGCGCCTCGCGAAGGCCGCCGACTCGGTGCCCGGACTGACGTGGCCCACCCTGACGTTCGCCGACAAGCTCACCATCGACCTCGGCGGCGGACGCGGCGACCTGGTGCTCCAGCATTTCGGCCGCGGGCACACCGAAGGCGACATCACCGCGTGGCTGCCGAAGCAGAAGATCCTCTTCGCCGGCGACCTCGTGGAGGCGCAGGCCGCGCTCTACACCGGCGACGCATTCCACCGCGATTGGTCCACCGGGACCCTCGACCGGATCAAGGCGCTGGGCGCCGAGGTCCTCATCGGCGGACGCGGCGCCGTCTCCCACGGCCGGGAGGCCGTCGACGCCGCGATCGAGCAGACCCGCCACTTCATCGAGGTCATGCTCGCCGAGGTCGGGGGGGTGCAGCAGCGCGGCGGCACCCTGAAGGAAGCGTTCGAAGCCACCCACGCCGCACTGAACGAGCAGTACGGGCACTGGCCGATCTTCGAGCACTGCCTCCCGTTCGACGTCTCCCGCGTGTGGGACGAACTCTCCGGAATCGAACGGCCCGTCATCTGGACCGCCGAGCGCGACCGCGAGGTCTGGGACCAGTTGCAGGGCTGACATCCGTCACCGTTTCACCGGGCTGACATCCGTCACCGTTTCACACTGACAAGGCGAGGATCATGGGAAGACGACACACCCGAGGCGGCACCGTCACCGTCGTGGGCAACGGCCCGGTGGGGCAGACGACGGCGTTGCTGCTGGCCCGCTGGGGCATACCGGTCACGTTGCTTGACGCCCGGGCCGAACGCGATCCGATCGGGTCGAAGGCCATCTGCCAGCAGCGGGACGTCCTCGAGGTGTGGGACGCGATCGGCGTCGGCCGTCAATTGGCCGACGAGGGGGTGACGTGGGGGTGCGCCCGCACGTTCCACCGCGACCACGAACTGTTCGCGCAGACGTTCGTCGACCGCGGCATCTCGTCGTTCCCGCCGTTCGTCAACATCTCGCAGGCCCGCACGGAGGAACTGCTCGACGAGCGGATCGCGGCCACACCGTCGATCGACGTCCGGTGGGGACACGAGGCCACGTCCGTCGACCAGGACGAGACCGGCGTGACCATCACGTGCCGCACCGACGACGGTGACCGGGTGGTCGAGTCCGACTACGCCGTGGTGGCGGTGGGGTCGCGGGGCAGCACGATCCGGCACCAGCTGGGGGTCACGTTCGACGGCCGCTCGTTCGACGACAAGTTCCTCATCTGCGACATCGCCGCCGACATCCCCGGCTGGGCAGACGAGCGCCGTTTCTACTTCGACCCCGAGTGGAACCCGGGCAGGCAGGTGCTCATCCACCCGTGCCCCGATTCCACGTTCCGCATCGACTGGCAGGTGCCCGGCGACTACGACCTCGAGGCCGAGGAACGGTCGGGGGCGCTGGACGAGCGGATCCGGAAGATCATCGGCGACACCGACTACCGCATCGTGTGGAAATCGGTGTATCGCTTCCACTCCCGGGTGGCGAACCGGATGCGCGTCGACCGGGTGCTGCTCGCCGGCGACGCCGCGCACATCGTGTCCCCGTTCGGGGCCCGTGGCCTGAATTCCGGTGTCGCCGACGCCGAGAACGCCGCCTGGAAGCTGGCGTTCGTGCTGCGCGGCTGGGCGGACGAGTCGCTGCTCGAGACGTACCACACCGAGCGGCACGCGGCCGCGGTCGAGAACATCGCCGTCACGACGGCGACGATGGACTTCCTCGTCCCGCAGTCGGACGAGCAGCACCGGCACCGCCGCGACGTGCTCACCGCGGCGGTCACCGATCCGCAGGCGCGGGCTCAGGTCGACAGCGGCCGACTCGCCGAGCCGTTCTGGTACGTCGAATCACCCTTGACCACAGGCGATCCGGGTCGGGTCTTCGCTGGTCGCCCGGATCGTGGATGCACACCGGCCGCGGCGCCGGGAATCCTCGTGCCCGACACCCCGGTGACGCTGCGCGACGGTAACGGCACCCGGCTCCGCGACATCGCCAGGAACGGAATTCTCCTGCTGCTCGGTGACGGTGTGGATGCCGACGAGATCCGCACGGCGGCCCTCGGCGCCGTGCACACACCGATCCGTCTGGTCCGGCTGTCGGAGATCGACACCACCGGCGTCCTCACCGCCGCGCTGGACGCGAAACCCGGCGAGGTGTGGGTCATCCGTCCCGACGCCTACGTCGCGGCGGTCACCGACACCGTCGACGGGCTGGTGTCCGCACTGCACCGGATCACCGAACCCGTCGCCGACGTGATCAACTCCGTGCCAGCTGTTCGGGATCCAGATCGAGTTTTCGCAACAGCTGCGCGTTGAGAGCGCAGACGAATGCTTCCCGTCAATGCGCGACGGGGACCAGTTCGGCGACCAGGGCCTCGACCCGCGCCTTGATCTCGTCGCGGATCGGTCGTACGGCGTCGACGCCCTTGCCCGCCGGATCGTCGAGCGCCCAGTCCCGGTAGCTGACGCCGGGGAAGACGGGGCAGGTGTCGCCGCAGCCCATGGTGATGACGACGTCGGAGGTCTGCACGGTGTCGGGTGTGAGGATTTTCGGGGACTGGTCGGAGATGTCGATACCGAGTTCGGCCATGGCCTCGACGGCGGCCGGGTTGACGGTCTCGGCTGGGGCGGTCCCGGCGGAGAGGACCTCGATCCGGTCACCGGCGAGGTGGGCGAGGAATCCCGCGGCCATCTGGGAGCGGCCGGCGTTGTGGACGCAGACGAACAACACGCTGGGGGTGGTCATCGGAGCGAACCTTCCGTGGCGGAGGTGGGGAACCGGGGGCGCAGCGCGAGCGAGACGTAGACCAGGCCGACGAGGACGGGGACCTCGATCAGTGGTCCGACGACACCGGCCAGCGCCTGCCCGGACGCGGCGCCGTAGGTGGCGATGGCGACGGCGATGGCGAGTTCGAAGTTGTTGCCGGCGGCGGTGAACGCCAGGGTGGTGGTGCGTTCGTAGCCCAGGCCCGTGACGGCGCCGAGGGCGTAGCCGCCGCCCCACATGATCGCGAAGTACGCGAGCAAGGGAATGGCGATCCGGACGACGTCCCACGGTTGGGAGGTGATCTGCTCGCCTTGCAGGGCGAAGAGAATCACGATGGTGAACAGCAGACCATAGAGCGCCCACGGCCCGATCTTCGGAATGAACGTCGCTTCGTACCAGGTGCGGCCCTTCGCCTTCTCCCCGAACCGGCGGGTCAGGTAACCGGCCAATAGCGGGATCCCCAGGAAGATCAGCACCGACTTCGCGATCTGCCACGGCGAGGTGTCGATGGTGGTCTGTTCCAGACCGAGCCAACCGGGCAGCACGGACAGGTAGAACCAGCCGAGGGCGGCGAACATGACCACCTGGAACACCGAGTTGATCGCGACGAGGACGGCGGCGGCCTCGCGGTCGCCGCAGGCGAGGTCGTTCCAGATGATGACCATGGCGATGCAGCGGGCCAGGCCGACGATGATCAGGCCGGTGCGGTATTCGGGCAGGTCCGGCAGCAGCAGCCAGGCGAGGGCGAACATCAGGGCCGGGCCGAGGATCCAGTTGAGGACCAGGGAGCCGATCAGCAGGCGGCGGTCGCCGGTAACGGTGTCGAGTCGGTCGTAGCGGACCTTCGCGAGCACCGGGTACATCATGATGAGCAGGCCGAGGGCGATCGGCAGGGAGATGCCGTCGATTTCGACGGCGGACAGGGTGTCGCCGAGGCCGGGGATCGTCCGGCCCAGGAGCAGGCCGGTGACCATGGCGACGCCGATCCAGACGGGCAGGAACCGGTCGAGGGTGGAGAGTGTGCCGACGACGGCCGGGTGCTCGGTGGTCGGGGCCGCGCTCATGCGGGGGTCTCGGCGCACGTGGGAGACGGCACGACCGGGCCGCTCTCGGTGAGCAGTACCGCCGAAAGCTGTTGCAGGGCTGAGGGGATGACCCAGTAGTAGACCCAGGTGCCGCGGCGTTCGCAGTCCAGCAGTCCGGCCGAGCGCAGCACCTTCAGGTGGTGGGAGATCGTCGGCTGGGACAGGTCGAACGATGCGGAGATGTCGCAGACGCAGGCCTCGCCGCCGGCGTGGGAGGCGATCAGCGACATCAGGCGCAGGCGGACGGGGTCACCGAGGGCCTTGAACATCCGGGCCAGATCGCCGGCCCAGTCCTCGGTCAGCGGTTCGCGTGCCAGGGGCGAGCAACAGGCGCCGCTCTCCGAACTTTGATTCGACATGCGCCGATATTGACAGGTGTCGAATCAGGAGGCAACCCAACAGGCGATGCGCGGCCGGTGACCGAGGG
Source organism: Rhodococcus sp. NPDC057014 (assembly GCF_042673295.1). Taxonomy (NCBI): domain Bacteria; kingdom Bacillati; phylum Actinomycetota; class Actinomycetes; order Mycobacteriales; family Nocardiaceae; genus Rhodococcus; species Rhodococcus sp. NPDC057014. Next base: position 31,657 of record NZ_JBHUSF010000061.1, on the reverse strand, counting down.
CCGATGCGGGCTACCGCTTGCGCGCGGTGACGAGCATGTACTCGGCGATCGTGCGGTGCGAGCCCATATTCGCTCGCACCGCACCACAGTGTTGTCGGGTAAGGACTACTGGCAGCCGCACCCGCCGCCGGCCGTTGCCGCCGGACCGCAGCACGTCGACTTCTCACTCTGGTCGCAGCAGGTGGTCTGCCGTTCGGTGCTGCAACACGTCGGCGCCGCGGCCTGCGGTGTCGTGTCCGTCCGATCCGTCGCCGGGGTCTCGAACTCGTTCGGGTTGCTCATGGTGAACTCCTTGATCCGTGGGGATGGGTACCAGAACAGACGGAGGAGAATGGGAATGGACGCAGACCGCGGTCAGTGCCGACTCAGCCGTTCCGGATCCAGATCGAGGCGTCGCAACAGCTGCGCATTGAGGGCGACGACGATGGTGGAGATCGACATCAGGATCGCCGCCACCGCGGGGGAGATCGCGACCCCCGCGAATGCGAGCACACCGGTGGCCAACGGCACGGCGATGACGTTGTATCCGGTGGCCCACACCAGGTTCTGCCACATCTTGCGGTAGCTCGCCTGCGACAGGTCGATGATCGACAGCACCGCGCGGGGGTCGTCGGCGGCGAGGACGACCCCCGCCGATTCGATGGCGACGTCCGTGCCGGCTCCGATGGCGACACCCACGTCGGCGCGGGCGAGCGCGGGGGCGTCGTTGACCCCGTCGCCGACCATCGCGACGCGGTGGCCGCGGGCCTGGAGTGCCGCCACCTGTGCGTCCTTGTTCTCGGGCAGGACGTCGGCGAACGCCTCGTCGATCCCGAGGTCGGCCGCCACGGCGTCGGCGACCTGCCGGGCGTCGCCGGTGATCATCGCGACCTTCACACCCCGTGCGTGCAGGGCGTCGATCGCCTGCCGGGACTCCTCGCGGACGGCGTCCTCGAGCGCCACCGCGCCGAGCGCCTTCCCGTCGCGGACGACGTGGAGGACGGCGGCGCCGCGCTCGATCCACCGTTTCGTGTGCACCGCAACGTCTTCGGGGACCGTCACGGTCAGTTCGGCGAGCATCGCCGGTCCGCCGACGGCCACCTCCGCGCCGTCGACCACGGCGCGCACGCCCCGGCCCGGTAGTGACCGGAAGTCGGTGGCGGTGCGCCGGGACTCGGCGGGCACCTGCGCGGCGGCCTCGGCGACGATCGCACGGGCGACCGGGTGCTCGCTGTCCGCCTCCACGGCGCCGGCGATCGCGAGCAGGTCGGTGTCGGTGACACCGGCCGTCGCGACGAGACCCGTCACCGCGTGCCTGCCCTGGGTGAGGGTGCCGGTCTTGTCGAACAGGACGACGTCGACGTTGCGCATGCGTTCGAGGGCCAGCCGATCCTTCACCAGCACACCGGCCCTCGCGGCCCGCTCGGTGGAAATGGCGATCACGAGGGGTATCGCCAACCCGAGCGCGTGCGGGCAGGCGATCACCAGAACGGTGACGGTTCGCACCACGGCCTCGTCCACGTTGCCGAGCAGCGACCACACCACGAACGTGAGAAGTCCTGCGATGGAGGCGAAGTAGAACAGGAACGCGGCCGCGCGGTCGGCGAGCGCCTGTGCCCGGGACGAGGACGACTGCGCGTCGGCGACCAGTCGCTGGATGCCGGCGAGCGCGGTGTCCTCCCCCACGGCGCCGACGGTGATCCGCAGCGCGCTGTCGGTGGCGACGGTGCCCGCGACCACGGGGTCGCCGATCGTCCTTGGGACGGGGGTGGATTCGCCGGTGATCATCGATTCGTCGACCTCCGCGCGGCCGTCCTCGACGGTGCCGTCGGCGGGAATGCGGCCGCCGGCCCGCACCAGCACCAGGTCGCCGGTGGCGAGTTCGGAGACGGGCACCTCGGTGACGCCGTCGTCGGTGACCCGGTCCGCGGTGTCCGGGAGCAGCGCGGCGAGCGCGTCGAGGGCCCCGGACGCCGACCCCAGTGCCCGCATCTCCAGCCAGTGACCGAGCAGCATGATGACGATGAGAAGCGCCAGTTCCCACCAGAAGTCGAGGTTGAATCCGCCGATCTGGAGGGTCGTCACCCACGATGCGAGGAACGCGACGGTGATCGCCATCCCGATCAGCAGCATCATGCCCGGCTGCCGCGACTTCAGTTCGCTCCACGCGCCGGTGAGGAACGGTGCGCCGCCGTAGAAGAAGATCGCGGTACCGACCACCGGCGGAATCCACGATGCGCCGGGAAAGTCGGGGACGGTGTAGCCGAGGAGGTCGGCGAACATGTGGCTGAACACCACCACCGGCACCGACAGCGCGAGACTGATCCAGAACTTCTGCCGGAACACCTCACCGTGCGCGCCGTGGCCGGCGTGCCGATCGGTGTGGGCGTCGTGATTTTCGTGTCCGGTGTGCCGGACCTGTTCCATTTCCTTCTGATGATCGTGAGACACGTTTGCTCCCTCGGAAGCTGCTCTCGTGGTCGAGTTTTCAGGAACGCACCAGTCGGGCGATGGCGTCGGTGGCTTCCTTGATCTTCGCGTCCGCCTCGGAGCCGCCCGCGACGGCGGCGTCGACGACGCAGTGGCTGATGTGGTCTTCGAGCAGACCCAGCGCCACCGCCTGCAGTGCCTTGGTCATCGCCGAGACCTGGGTGAGGATGTCGATGCAGTACTTCTCGTCCTCGACCATCCGCTGCAGACCCCGCGCCTGGCCCTCGATGCGGCGCAGTCGCTTGAGGTAGTCGTCCTTGGCGCTGATGTATCCGTGGCCGGACTCGTGGTCGGTGTGCGGTTGCTCGGTCATGAGGGTTCCCCTCGGGTGGGAGTGGTCAGCGGTTGGAACCGGCGCAGTCGCAGGCTGTTGCTCACGACGAACACCGAAGAGAATGCCATGGCCGCACCGGCCAGCATGGGGTTGAGCAGACCCGCCGCCGCCAGCGGCAGCGCCGCGACGTTGTAGGCGAAGGCCCAGAACAGGTTTCCCTTGATCGTGCTCAACGTTCTGCGCGACAACCGGATCGCGTCGGCGGCGGCGCGGAGGTCGCCGCGGACCAGCGTGAGGTCGCTGGCCTCGATGGCCACGTCGGTGCCGGTGCCCATGGCCAGGCCGAGGTCGGCCTGCGCGAGCGCGGCGGCGTCGTTGACCCCGTCGCCGACCATCGCGACCACCTTGCCCTCGGCCTGCAGACGCTTGACCACGTCCACCTTGTCCTGCGGCAGCACCTCCGCGATCACCTCGCCGATGCCGACCTGGTCGGCGATGGCCCGGGCCGCGGACTTGTTGTCGCCGGTGAGCATGATCGGGGTGAGGCCGAGTGCCCGGAACTGCGCCACCGCCTCGCGGGACGTCGGCCTGACGGTGTCGGCGACGACGAGCACGCCGCGCGCCTGTCCGTCCCAGCCGATCCCGACCGCGGTCTTGCCGTCGGCCTCCGCCGCCTCGACGACCCGCTGGAGTTCGGTGGTGAGGTGCAGCGACCAGTCGCGGAGCAGTTTCGCGCGGCCGATGACCACCGCGTGTCCGTCGATCATGCCCTGGACGCCGAGTCCCGCGACGCTGGTGAACTGTTCGACGTCGGGGAGGGTCGTCAGTCGCTCCTTCGCGCCGCGGGTGATCGCCCGGGCGATGGGGTGCTCGGACGCGTCCTCGAGTGCCCCGGCGAACCGGAGAACCTGTTCCTCGTCCTGACCGTCGGCGGCGACCACGTCGTGCAGCGACATCGTGCCGGTGGTGACGGTGCCGGTCTTGTCGACCACCACGGTGTCGACGCGCCGGGTCGATTCCAGAACCTCGGGGCCCTTGATCAGGATGCCCAGCTGGGCGCCCCGTCCGGTGCCCACCATGAGGGCGGTCGGGGTGGCGAGTCCGAGCGCACACGGGCACGCGATGATCAGGACGGCGACGGCGGCGGTGAACGCGGCGGCGACCGCACCGCCGGTGCCGATCCAGAAACCGAGGGTCGCGACCGACAACGCGATCACGATCGGGACGAAGATGCCGGAGATCCGATCGGCCAGGCGCTGCACCTCGGCCTTGCCGGTCTGCGCGTCCTCGACCATCCACGCCATCTGCGCGAGCTGGGTGTCGGCTCCGATTCGGCTGGCACGAACCACGATCCGGCCGCCGACATTGACCGTCGCGCCGGCCACCTCGGAGTCGGGCGAGACCTCGACGGGCACGGATTCGCCGGTCAGCATCGACGCGTCCACCGCCGACGAGCCCTCGACGACGACGCCGTCGGTGGCGATCTTCTCGCCGGGGCGGACCACGAACAGGTCACCGACGTCGAGCTGGTCGATCCCGATCAGCTGCTCGGTGCCGTCCCGCAGCACCGACACTTCCTTGGCGCCCAGCTCGAGCAGCGCCCGCAGCGCCGCACCGGCCCGCCGCTTGGCGCGGGCCTCGAAATAGCGGCCGGCCAGGATGAACGTGGTGACGCCCGCCGCGGCCTCCAGATAGATGTTGCCGGTGCCGTCGACCCGCGCGATCGTGAGCTCGAACGGGTGCGTCATCCCCGGCATGCCGGCGGTGCCCCAGAACAGCGCGTACAGCGACCAGCCGAACGCGGCCAGCGTGCCCATCGACACCAGCGTGTCCATAGTCGCCGTGCCGTGCCGCAGGTTCGTCCACGCGGCCTGGTGGAACGGCCACGCACCCCACACCACGACCGGGGCCGCGAGGGTGAGCGAGAGCCACTGCCAGTTGGTGAACTGCAGTGCCGGGATCATCGCCATCGCGATGACGGGGACCGTCAGCACCGCCGACACGAACAGCCGCTGCCGCAGTGCCGCCGCCGGGTCCTCTTCCTCCGGGGCCGGGGGCTTCACCTCGGGCAGTCGCGCCGTGTATCCGGCCTGCTCCACCGTCGCGACGAGATCTTCGGGCGAGACGTCGGTGGCGTCGTAGTGGACGCGGGCCTTCTCGGTCGCGTAGTTGACGGTCGCGGTGACGCCGTCGAGTTTGTTCAGCTTGCGTTCGATGCGGTTGGCGCACGATGCGCACGTCATCCCGCCGATGGCCAGTTCGATCTGGGAATCGGGTGGTGCCGCGATGTCGGCCGAGCGGGTCATCACTTCTCCTCCGGTGCGGCGGTGGCGGTGAATTCCGCGGTGTGGACGGTGCCGGCGTGCTGGAAGTCCAGGAACAGCCGGTAGTCGCCCGCGCTGGGTGCGGTGACGGCGAAGTCGATCCCGGGACCGGCCGCGGTGGCGCCGTCGCCGGGATGTCCGTCGGGGTGGACGTGCAGGTAGCCGAGGTCGGTGGTGCGCAGCGCCACCAGGTGACCGTATGCGCCGAGGTACGGCTGCAGATCGGTGACGGGCCGTCCGTCGCGGCTCACCGAGAGCGTGACGTTCGACGTCTCACCCGGATGCAGCGTGCCGTCGAGTGTGACGGTGTAGCCGTCCACGGTGGTGGTCGGTGCGGGAGCGGGCAGTTCCTGCGGGTCGTAGGTGCCGGCGACGCGCAGGTCCGTGCCCAGGGTGACGCCTTCCCCGCCTGCCGGGGTGAAGTCCGCGAACACGCGGTAGTCGCCGCCGCGGGTGAGGTCGAGGGGGACGCTCCACGTTCCGGCCGCGTCGAGCGTCGGGTGCACGTGCTGGAATCCGGCGAGGTCGCGACGGACGACGATCAGGTGCAGCAGTTTCTCGTGCTCCGGGGTGTAATCCGTCACCGGTACCCCCGAGGGGTTCGTGATCCGGAACTGCACCGGGACCGCGGCACCGGCGGCGACCTGGTCGGATGCCAGTTCGAGGGTGTAACCGTCCGCCGTGGGCGACAGGCCGCCCGGCGTCGGGTCGGCGGCGGTGTCGTGGCCACCCGCGTCGTGGCCGCCCGCGTCGTGCCCGCCGTCCTCGGCCGTGTGCGCGGCGGGCTCGGCCACATCCGGGCCGGCGGCCGACCCGAGGGCGAGCGCGGCACCGAAGATCACGACGAGGCCGACGGTGAATCCGGCGAACTTGCCGGTTGCGTTCATGATGGGTCTCCTGTGCTGGAGTTTGCCGGCTCAGCCGGGCTTTCCGGCTCAGCCGGCGACGGAGTATCCGGCTTCCTCGACGGCATCCGCGACGGCGCCCGGGTCGAGGTCGGTGGTGCTGTCGATGACGACCGTGCCGGTGGCCAGATCGACGTTCACGGCGGTGACGCCGGGAAGTGCGCTGATCTCCTCGGTGACCGAGGACACGCAGTGGTCGCAGGTCATGCCGGTGACGGTGACGCTGGAGGTGCTCACGGGGGTTCGCCTCTCTTCGGGGTATCGATGTCTTCCTGAGAACTACCATACCCCCCTACCGTATTTCCGCAAGGAGGCGGCGACGAATCTTCCGCCACCCTCAACGGGCGCCATCTCAACGGCATCCACGGTTGCCCTGCATTTCTGCAGAAAGATCAGCGGGGTGGCTCGCTGACATGAGCGCGAATTAGAGCCCCCAGCCTCGGGGCGGCCATCGTGAGTCCGCCGATTCTTTGTTGGCGGTCGATCATCTCGAGGAGGGTGTGGAGCGCTCGTGCAGCGTCACCTCGCGTACCTTTCTTCGGCTGGTTGAGCTTCCACCCGGTCCTCAGTTGGTCCTTGTGTTGGTGAACGATCGTCAAGAGGGAACAGAGATCTGCGATGTCCTTGTCCGCCAAGCGACTTTGCCAGGCGAGGGCCTTGAGCACCACTGCGGCTTCGACGTCGGGCAGTCGCACGTCAAATGTCAACTTGCCACCACCCTGCAGGCTTGCATGAACCGTGACGTCGAGGGCTTCCGCGTTTAATGCCAGGCTCAGGCCGGGGATGGCGTCGAACCCGCGATCTCCGATTACCACTGTTTCTCGTCGCTGCCCGGTCGTAAGCGGCACTAACAGGTCGATTTCGAGTGGCTTGTTCGCGACTCCGGATAGGGCTTCGTAGTGGTTCCCCTTGACGAGTTCGTAGCCGCGGGCGAGAAGGCTCTCGTGAAGACCGTCGTTACCGGCGACGACGGTGTCGATTCCCGCGTCGGCGTCGGCCGTGACGCGGGCAACCGCATCCGGGGTGGGGTACACCTGGGTGAGAATGTGCACCATGTGGCCACCGACGACCCGGTAATCGTGCCCCTCAGCGGCTTCCGCGAGGTCTGCCAGCGCTCGCAGACCGAGGTCCGCCGCATTCGACGCGGAAAACATGTCGACTCGGGCCGCATCAGCCACGCCACGTTCCTGCCTCTATAGCACTGCGCAGATGTTCGGCGGCCTCCACTGCATCGGGGCCAGGGCTGCGCAGAACATCGTGCAACGCGATGATCGGGTCGACCCTCACGGGAGCAACATCCTGCAGTACGACGATCGGATCGACGCGGACCGGGGATAGTTCCGCGGCAGCCTTGGCGGTGCGCCAGACAGTGGGATCCTCCGGAACAGTTGCTTCCAAAGTGTGCTCACTGTCGCTGGCTGGTGTAAATCCTGCGGGCGTGAAGTCGAGCAACTCGCGGGTGTATAGCGAGGCGATCGCAGGCAGGCGCCAGGGCGCGTATACGTCCGCAGCGATATCGCCGGTCTGTAAGCAGTCCACGCCCATCTCTGCGGTGAACTTTGCCGCATCCGCACCCTGTCGTACCGCGGGATCTAACCCGTACCAGTAAGTCGAGGCGCCACCCGGGCCTGGGTATTCATTGAGGTGCATCCCGAGCGAATCGCTGCGCTGCTCGAGGATCCATCCGTTTTCGGTGCGAGTCGCGTACCGGTGGTGCCGTAGAACGTGGGACACGGACTGCTGTGTGACCGCCAACGTCGCCGCTAGATCTACTTGGGTCATCGGTTGGTCGGTGAGGAGTAGCATCCGCTCAACAGCCCATCGGGTCCATGGCTTGCGACCACGCCGCACTACCAGCGCTTCTGGGCCACCGTCATATGGCGTCGGAACGGTGATCGTGGTGCCGGAGAAGATGGCAACACTTTCATGGACCGCGATGACATCGACGCCCCCTAGTTCGGCGAGCCGTCTCAGGTAGGGGGTTGTGTGGGTCGTGACGAAGAGGAACCGCGCGTCGGGGTATCGAAGGCGGAGATTCTCGAGCAGGCTGGGCGGCGGGGGCTTCAGGCGGACCTTGACCTGTACCGCCTGCGTGCGACCGTCCGGGAGAATCAAGAGCATGTCGGCGGGGCCCCCGGAGACTACCCGGATCTCGGCGGCGCGCAACAGCTGCAACGCACTCGTCAAAAGTTGATTAGAGGAGTCCATCTACGAACCTCCTTCACCACCGATAGGTCTTGAACTGCAAGTACAAACTTAATTGCACCTTACCTCTTTAGTTTGTTTGAAAATGTCTATCAGATGATGTATATGCCCGTGTTGTCTATTCGCGAGGCGAACAACGACGGAACCGGAACAGGCCGTCGCGGCCTTGAGCCCTGGCCGGCGTGAAGCCGCGGGCGTCCTGGGTGCACTGCTCGAAGTCGGTGATCGCCGTCATGCGGGCCATCACCGGGCGAAGTACCTGGTAGTGAGTGTTCCCTCGCCCACGCGGGCCCGAAAAGGTGGTTGAGTGGAGTACCGCATCTCACCCGGAAACGGAGCCTGGCAATGTCGATGGACACGTTGCGCACCCAGACGCTGCGCCGCACACCGCTCGCCGAGAACCCCGACCCGGTGCGGAATGCCTGACGACGGCCGGAAGCGGGTGGACGCCACCACCCTGACCGGTGTGCCCGCGACGATGATGTGGACGCTCCGCAACCGTGCCGTCGAGGCGGCGCGCCCGGACACCGCGTTCGCGGACCCGCTCGCCGTGAAGCTCTACGAGACCCTCGACTATCCGTACGAGAACTTCGGGAAACCCAGCCAATCCCACCCCTGCGCGCGCAGGCGTTCGACGACGAGATCCGGGCGTTCCTCGCTGGCCACCCCGGCGGAACCGTCGTCGCGCTCGGTGAAGGATTGCAGACCAGTTACTGGCGGATCGGCGACCCCGACGTCCGGTGGGTGTCGATCGACCTGCCCGAGGTGGTCGCGCTGCGCCGGCAACTGCTGCCGGACGAGCCGAACGTCACCACACTCGCAGTGTCCGCGCTGGATCGGTCGTGGATGGACCACGTCGACACCGGCCGGGGTGTGTTCGTCTCGGCGGAGGGCCTTCTGATGTATCTGTCTCCCGACGAGTCGCTGTCCCTGATCGCCGACTGCGCCCGGCGATTCCCCGGGGGCCGGATGATGTTCGACTCGGTGCCGAAATGGTTCAGCCGCAAGACGCAGAAGGGACTGCGGATCCACGGCGACTACACCGTCCCGCCGATGCCGTTCCACCTCTCCGCCGGCGAGGCCGCGGAACTGCCCGCACGGGTCCCGGACGTCGCATTCACCCGCGAGGTCGCGTTACCGCTCGGCCGGGGCCTGTGGGGTTCGGCTTTCCTCCGCCGGCTGTCGGATATGCGGCCGCTGCGCAACTCCCGTCCGACGCTGACCCTGTGCGGATTCGCGGGCTGAACCCCGTCCGACGAGCGGTGTGGCCCGACCCGCAGCAGAATGGGGCAATGGCGGACCGCGGATTCACCCCCACACAGCTCGCGGCACGTGCCGCGTACCTGCTTCGCGGCAACGACCTCGGCACGATGACGAGCGCCGCGCCGCGCCTGTACCCGCACATGTGGAGTTGGGACGCGGCGTTCGTCGCGGTCGGACTGGCGCCCCTCAGCGTGGAGCGGGCCGTCGTCGAACTCGACACCCTGCTGTCGGCGCAGTGGAAGAACGGGATGATCCCGCACATCGTGTTCGCGAACGGCGTCGACGGATACTTCCCCGGCCCCGGGCGGTGGGAATGCGGGACCCTCGCGGCGCACGCGCCGAGCGGAACGCAGACGTCGGGGATCACGCAGCCGCCCGTCCACGCCATCGCCGTGCAGCGCATCCTCGACCACTCACGCAGGCACGGTCGCAGCACCCGCGCCGTCGCCGAGGAGTTCCTCGACCGGCGCTGGCCCGACCTCGTGCGCTGGCACCGCTGGCTGGCACACGCCCGCGACCTCGACGGCAACGGCCGCATCGCGCTGTACCACGGCTGGGAGTCGGGCATGGACAACTCGCCGCGCTGGGACCACTCGTACGCCAACGTCGTGGCCGGGGCGATGCCCGCGTATCTGCGCGAGGACCTGTCCCACGTCGCCGACACGGGGCAGCGGCCGTCGAACGGCGAGTACGACCGCTACCTGTGGCTGCTCGAGGAGATGAAGACCGTCCGCTACGACGACGAGGAACTGGCCACCGCCATGAGCTTCGCCGTGGAGGACGTGTTCGTCAGCGCCGTGTTCTCGATGGCGTGTGAGGTGCTCGCGACCATCGGCGAGGAACACTCGATGCCGAACTCCGACGTCCGGGAACTGCACGGGTGGGCGGCCCGGTTCCGGCAGGGCGTCCTCACCACCACCGACGAAAGGTCGGGTGCGGCACGCGATTTCGATCTGCGCAGCGGCCGGTGGATTTCCACCGAAACCCTCGCCATGTTCTCCCCACTCCTGTGCGGAGGCCTGAGCCGCGACGCCGAACGCGCCCTGATCCGCACGTTCGAGGGGCCGAAATTCTGCGGCCACCCCGACCTCCGGTACGCCGTGCCGCCGTCGACGTCGCCGGTGTCGGGCGACTTCCGTCCGCGCGAATACTGGCGCGGTCCGGTGTGGCCGGTGATGACGTGGTTGTTCTCCTGGGCGTTCGCCCGCCGCGGGTGGGCCGAGCGCGCCCACCTGCTGCGGTCCGAGGGACTGCGACAGGCGAGCGACGGCAGCTTCGCCGAATACTACGAGCCGTTCACTGGGCAGCCCCTCGGCAGCATGCAGCAGTCGTGGACGGCCGCAGCGGTTTTGGACTGGTTGGGCTGACGCACCCGTGAGTACTTGTTAACCGCCCGTGGTTAACAAGTACTCACGGGCGCGAAGCGCATGGGACCGAGTTCGGCGTACCGGTCGCCGGGGCCGGGGTTGTCGGCGGGGGCGGCGCCGCCGAGGTGGTGCATCACTCCCCAGACGGCGTTGAGTGCGGTCTGCACGGCGCCTTCCGCCCAGCCCGCGGTCCACGAGATGTCGTCGCCGGCCAGGAAGATGCCGCGATGCCGCGGGTCGAGTTCGTCCTGCATGAAATGGCTGAACAGCCGCTCCTGGTACCGGTAGTGGCCGGGCAGGTTCGCCTTGAACGCACCCATGAAGTCGCGTTCGGTCTCCCACGACAGCGTGACCGGCGTGGCGATGATGTGACTGCGGAAGTCGACGCCCGGGTAGATCTCCTCGAGCGACTTGATCATGAGGTTCATCCGCTCCGTCGCGTCGAGCGGCAGCAGTTTGAGTGAATCGTCGGACCACGTGTAGGACAGGCAGATCAGGCCGGGCTTGTCGTCGCCCTGGTCGAGAAGGTAGGTGCCGCGGCTCATCCGATCGGTCAGCGTCATGCTGACGAGGTCGCGACCGGTGACCGGGTCCTTGTCCTTCCAGAACGGACGGTCCACGAGCGCGAACACCTTCGTCGAACCCATGTAGTGGGTGCGTTCGATGGCGGTCCAGTGGTCGATCGGGAACAGGTCGTCGTCGCAGTGAATATTGTTGAGCAGCATCCAGCTCTGCGCGGTGAAGACGGCGGCCGGGTAGGTGCGGATCTCCCCGGACGAGTCGGTGACGGTCACCTGGTGCGGCGCGGTGCGCCGGACCGCGGTGACGCGGGGGCGGGTGTCCCCGCCGTTCAGAGAGCGCACCGACGTGCCGTCCGGCCAGTGCGCCATCCCCGTCGGGGTGTCCGTCCACAGGTGCAGCGGCAGTTGTTGCGACCCGCCGACGATGCCGCGGTGGTGGTCGTCGGCGGCGGTGATCACGACGCGCAGGATCTCGAGGATCGAGTTGGGGAAATCGGTGTCCCAGCCGCCCGTTCCGAAACCGACTTGCCCGAACACTTCCCGGTGATGGAACGATGCGAAGTGCTTGGACGAGGCGAGGAAGCCGTAGAACGTCTGATCGTCCAGTCGGACCACCAGATCGTTCCAGATCCGCTTCAGTTCGGCGGTGTCGCGGTCGCGGATCGCCTGCTGCAGCGGGATCAGTTCGGCGTGCTCCTCGAGCGTGCGCTGCCACGCGTCGGAGACCTCCCGGAACACGGGTGGCAGGTCGTCGAGGTGCTGTGCGTAGTACGTTTCGCCCTTGAGGTCGATGACCGTGCTGGGGGTGGCGTCGGCGAGCGGGTTGGGGAACGCCTCGGTCCGCAGCCCGGTGGCGTCGAGGTAGTGGAACAGGGTGGTCGACGACGGTGGGAACCGCATCGCGCCCATCTCGGCCACCACACCCGGGTGTCCCTCGAACGGCTGCGACCGCATCCGGCCACCGATCTGATCTGCTTCGTAGACAATCGGTTTGAGGCCGAGCTTCATCAGCTCGTACGCCGTGACCATGCCCGACAGTCCGCCTCCGATCACCGCCACCTCGGTGCCGTGCCGGTCGGCGGGCACCGAACCGAGGCCCGACGGGTGAGTGACGTAGTCGTCGTAGGCGAACGGGAAGTCGGGACCGAACATCGTCAGCGGCGGGACGTCGGTGTCCGTGGCGGTGCTGTCCGGGGTGACGGGGATCGTCATGAAGTCTTCTCCTGCAGGAAGGGGTAGAGGTCGACGCGTCGGTCGTCGAGATGGGTGTTGTCGCGGCGGGATCGGCGGAGGACGTCGAGGTCGAGGTCGACGGTCACCAGTTCTTCGTGGCGGCCCGCCCGGGCGAGTTCGGTGCCGTCGGGTGCGATCGCGCAACTGGATCCGCAGTAGTCGAGGTCGGTTTCGGTGCCGCACCGGTTGACGTACGTGACGAACAACTGGCTCTCGTAGGCCCGGGCGGGGACGACGCTCTCCGCGATGAATTCGTATGGACTCATCAGACCGGTGGGGACGATCAGCCACTGGGTTCCCCGGTCGGCATGGGCGCGAACGGCTTCCGGGAACTCGACGTCGTAGCAGATCAGGAGTCCGCACCGGATCCCGGCGTGGTCGAACTGGACCACCAGTTCGTCGCCGGCCGCGAAGTGCGTGCGGTCGAGGTCGCCGAACAGGTGGGTCTTGCGGTAGTTCGCGAGCGAGTTCCCGGACGGGTCGAGGGCCTGCACGCTGTTGTAGACCACGTCGCCGTCCGCCTCCGGGTAGCCGTAGACGACGGTGATGCCCGACTCGTGCGCGATCTCCGCGATCCGTGCCGCGATCGGTCCGTCGGCGGGTTCGGCTCGCTCCGCGATGAGGGATCCGATGTTGTAGCCGGTGGCCGACATTTCCGGACAGATCAGGATGGACGCTCCGGATGCGGCCGCGCTCTGCGCGGCGGAGGCGATGGCGGAAAGGTTCGCCGCCACGTCGAAGGAGAGCTCGGGCCCTTGGAACAGTGCTGCCCTCATGGCGCCGGCACCTCCTCCGGGCTGTTGCGGAGTTCGGACTTGCGGATGCCGTACGCGAAGTAGATCGCGAGCCCGACCGCCATCCACAGCGCGAACGCCACCCACGTCGAGACGCCGAGGCCGAACAGCAGCAGCGCGCAGAACACGACGCCGAGGACGGGCATCAGCGGGAAGAGCGGGGTCCGGAAGCTGCGGTGCAGGTCGGGGTGGCGGCGGCGCAGGATGATGACGGCGATGTTGACGAGCATGAATGCGAACAGCGAGCCGATACTCGTGGCGTCGGCGAGTTCGCCCAGCGGCACGAACCCGGCGAGCGCGGAGACGACGGCGCCGACGACGACGATATTGACGACGGGCACCCGGGTGCGCGGGCTGACGCGGGAGAAGATCCGCGGAACGAGACCGTCGAGCGACATCGCGTACAGAATGCGGGTCTGCCCGTACATCACGGCGAGGACGACGCTGGCGATGGCGATCACCGCGCCCGCGGACAGGAAGATGGCGGGCCAGGTGCTGGTGGTCGCGGCATTCAGGATGGTCGCGAGTGCGGCGCCCTCACCGGCGATGTCCTGCCAGGGCATCGCGCCGACGGCGGCGATCGCGACCAGGCAGTAGAGGGCTGTGACGATCACGAGGGAGAGGATGATGGCGCGGGGCAGGTCGCGTTTCGGGTTCTTCGCCTCGTCGCCGGCGGTCGAGGCGGCGTCGAATCCGATGTAGGCGAAGAACACCTGGGAGGCCGCGGCCGTCACGCCTGCCGCGCCGAGGGGAACGAACGGTGCGAAGTTCCCGGCGCGGAACGCGGTGAACGCGACCGCGCAGAAGAACACGAGCACGAGGACCTTCAGCGCGACCATGATCGTGTTGACCAGGGCGCTCTCGGACGCTCCCCGGGTCAGCAGTGCCACCGCGACGAGCACGATGACGATGGCGGGCACGTTGACGATGCCGCCCGCTCCCGGTGATTCGCTGATCGCGGCGGGGAGCGCGATGCCGAACATGCCGTGGAGGAGTTCGTTGATGTACTCGCCCCACCCGACGGCGACGGCCGCGACCGAGACGCCGTACTCGAGCATCAGACACCACCCGCAGATCCACGCGAACAGTTCGCCCATGGTCGCGTAGGTGTACGAGTAGGAGCTGCCGGAGACGGGGATGCTGCCCGCGAGTTCCGCGTAGGAGAGGGCGGAGAAGAGGGCGGTGAACGCCGCGAGCACGAAGGCGAGGACGACGGCAGGGCCGGCCTTGGGCGTCGCCTCGCCGAGGATGACGAAGATGCCCGTTCCCAGCGACGCACCGATGCTCAGTGCGGTGAGATGCACCAGGCCCATCGACCTCTTGAGACCGTGACCGGGTTCCTGGTCGTTGCGCGCCACGATCGCCTCGACCGATTTGCGGGCGCGCAGTGCGCCGGCCAGTCCCGGCGGGCGCGGAGAAGTTTTGGTGATGTCCAACGTTGAGCTCCTGAGCGGTGGAGTGACGTGGACAACAATGAACGGGCGAGCCGTCGCTGTCAACACATGTTTCCTAAACCGCTTGATGGTTTCCTATCGGGACGTGGGCCGGACGTCGTCCGGTAGTGCTGGGGCCAGAATCCACAGAACGGTCGCGGTGTCGTCGCCGAGCGCGCGGAAGCTGTGCGGCAACTGTGGGGAGAAGGTGAACGCGTCCCCGGTCGCGAGCGACACGTCCTCGCCTGCCCCCGGGCCGTTGAAGGAAATGCAGATCTCGCCCGACACGACGTAGACGAAGGCGACGTCGACCGGCAGTTCGTACGTCTCGGACCCGCTCCCGCCGCCCGGTTCGATCCTGCTCAGAAGCGACTGGATGCGGCGCTCACCGAACGGCGTCAGCAGGAACTCGGCCATGCGTTCCCCGCCGAAGCTGATCGGCGGGTAGTTGTCGGCCCGCACGACCTCACCTGCGGCGGAGCTCTCGAACAGCGACCCGACGGGAATGTTCAGCGCGGCGCAGATCCGCACCAGCGTGGCGACGGACGCGCTCGCGTGGTCCCGCTCGATCTTCGACAGGTAGCCCTTGGTGATGCCGCAGCTCGCGGCCAGTTCGTCGAGCGTCAGGCGCTGGGCCAGCCGCGCCGCCTTGAGTCGGGGGCCGATCCTGGGCGCGTCGACGCCCGACGCGCCTTCGGCTGCGAGCTCGTTCGCCATGTATCGATCCTTCGTTCGTGTCTCGTATAGGAAACAAGTGTTGACAAGAATGCGTTCCAAGGAAACGATACGACGAAGCCACGTCTCCGGCACACACCGAAGGATTCCGATGAGTACAGACGACATAAAGGGCCCCGTCGACGCGACCCGCACCCCGCGTTACGCCGAACCCAGCACGTTCGCCCGCCTCCCCCGACTCGACGAGGTGTCCCGTGCAGACGTCACGGTGCTGGGCGTCCCGTTCGACTCCGGAGTGAGCTACCGTCCCGGCGCACGCTTCGGCCCCGGCCACATCCGCGCCGCGTCGAAGCTGCTCCGCCCGTACAACCCCGCACTCGACGTGCACCCCTTCGGTGCGCAGCAGGTCGCCGACTTCGGTGACATCGGCGTCAACCCGTTCGACATCCAGGAAGCCCTGGCCACCGTCGACGGCGCCGTCACCGACCTGCGCAAGGACGGCTCGACCGTGCTGACGCTCGGCGGCGACCACACCATCGCGCTGCCGATCCTGCGGTCGCTCGCCCGCGACCACGGTCCGATCGCCGTCCTGCACTTCGACGCGCACCTCGACACGTGGGACACCTACTTCGGCGCCCCCTTCACGCACGGCACCCCGTTCCGGCGGGCCAGCGAGGAGGGGCTGATCGACCTCGAGCGGTCGCAGCACATCGGCATCCGCGGCCCGCTGTACAGCAAGAAGGACCTCGAGGACGACGCCGTTCTCGGCTTCCAGGTCATCCGCTCCGACGACTACGAGGTGGACGGCGTCGCCAGCATCGTCGAACGGATGCGCCGGCGGCTCGACGGCGGTCCGGTCTACGTGTCCGTGGACATCGACGTCCTCGACCCCGCGCACGCGCCGGGCACCGGAACCCCCGAGGCCGGCGGCATGACGTCCCGCGAACTGCTGAACACGCTGCGCGGACTCGTCGGCCTGAACGTGGTCGGCGCCGACATCGTGGAGGTCGCGCCCGCATACGACCATGCCGAGATCACCGGCATCGCGGCAGCGCACGTCGCGTACGAGTTGCTGTCGGTGCTCGCGATCAACGCGTCGTCGGCTTCCGGACGGGCAGGCCGCGGTGAGGCACTCCGGCAGGCGGCGTTTGTGACGAAGTGATGCGTCCGTCCCCGCCCGAACTCAGAGGTCGAGTGCTCGGGCGAGGACGGGCCACGATTCGTGCAGGGCGTCTTGCCAGTAGCCCCACGAATGGGTGCCGGTGTCCCGGAAGTTCACGGTCGCGGGGATGCCGAGGGTGTCGAGCCGGTCGACCAGCCGGTGCGTGCAGTAGTTCGTCGCCGCCTCGATGACGCCGCCGATCACGATCTGGTCCGGGAGCGGCGGCGCCCCGACGGGGCGGACGGCGCCGAGCGATTCGTACGGTCCGGGCAGCCCACTGGCGTTGGAGATGTACAGCTCCAGCCCGCGGAGTTTGTCCGCGTTGACGTAGGGGTCGTGCGCCGTCCAGGCCGGGTCGTCGGTGGGGCCCCACATGTTCTCGGTGTTGCCGCCGCCCACCACCTCGACCACGAGCCGGACCAGGTTCTGCCCGACCGGGTCGCTCGTCATCGCGCAACCGCTGTACGACGCGACGCCCCGGTACAGGCCCGGTGCCTGGACCGCGAGGTCGATCACCGAGCCGGCCGACATCGACAGACCGCCGATCGCGTTCACCCCGTCGGCGCCGAGCGCGGTGTCGAGCACCGGGGGAAGTTCCTCGGTGAGGAACGTCTGCCACTTGTTGCGTCCGAGGACGGGGTCGTCGTTCCGCCAGTCGGTGTAGTAGCTGATGTAACCGCCGACGGGGATCACGACGTTCGCGTTCTTGTCGGCGAAGAAGTCGACGATGTCGGTCTGCCGAATCCAGTTGGCGCCGTCCTCACCGGCCCCGGCGCCGTTCAGCAGATACAGCGTGGGACGCGGGACGCTCGTGTCGGCGGGGCGCAGCACCTGCAGTTCCACGACCTCGTTCATCGACGGCGAGTACACGAAGACGTTCCAGCGACGATCGTCGATCTTCTCGATCCGGTCGAGGCTGCCGGACGCGCTCGGCGCCACCACCGCACCACCGTCGGCGGGCTCGGCCGTCGCCACCGGGCCGGGCAGGCCCAGGAATGCGGCGACGACAATGATGCCCGCGGTGAACAGTCTCATCGGTCGATCTCCATTCTCGAAACGTGATGCGCGCCGTCGGTGAGGTAGTCGGCGAGCAGCGGGCCGATCACCCGGACCGCGGCAGGTTCGGTGATCTGCCAATGATCCGACTCCACCGGGTGATTCGTGATCCGGCCGTTCACCCAGGGGCGCCAGGTGCCGACCGCTCGCCGCAGCGTCGGGTCGTCGTGCGCCGCCGTGAAGAACAGCACGTCGCCGTCGAACAACCCGGGCCGGTAGTCGTGCATGAGGCCCGCGTTGTGGTGCGCGGCCGCGGTCAGGCGGCGCACGTGCTCGGGGCTCAGGGCCGACAGCACGGCGGCCGTGTCCTCGCCGTCCCCGGGTGCCGGCTGTTCGGTGATCTCCTGCGACTGCTGCGTCTCCGCGAAGCTGTCGATCATCACCAGTGTGCCGACCGCGTGTCCGGACTGCTGCAGTTGCACCGCCATCGCGTGGGCGATGACGCCGCCGATCGACCAGCCGGCCAGATGGTAGGGACCGTCCGGCTGAATCCGCCGGACCTCGGCGAGATACCGGGCGGCGAGTTCCTCGATCGAACCGGGCAGCACCTCTCCCGCGACGGCCGGGGTCTGGATGCCGAACACGGGCCGGTCCTCGTCGATGTGTTCCGCGAATCTCGTGTAGCACCACGACAGTCCGCTGATCGGGTGGATCCAGAACACCGGTGTGCCCGTGCCGCCGGCGCGGATCGGGAAGACCACGTCGAGGGCGGTGTCCCCGGTGTCGCCGCCCGCCGCGTCCATGCGCGCGGCGATCGCGGCCGGTGTCGGCTCCGTCATCAGCCATTGCAGCGACACGGTCACTTCGCTGCTTGCCCGCAGCCGGCTCACCGCCCGCATGGCGGACAGCGACGTGCCCCCGAGGTCGAAGAAGTTGTCGTCGGCGCCGACCCGGTCGATCCCGAGGACCTCGGCGAAGACCGTCGCGATCGCGCTCTCATGCCCCTCGGCCGGCGGACGGTATTCGGCGGCAACGAAATCGGGTCGGGGCAGCGCGTCCCCGTCGAGCTTCCCGGTGGGGGTGAGCGGGACGGAATCGATGCACACCACCGCCGACGGCACCATGTGCGTCGGAAGGAACTCGGACACGAACGCGCGAATCCGCGCGGGGTCGGGGGCCGAGGCCGCGGCGGGGACCACGTACGACACGAGCACCGTGTCGCCGGACGGCCCGCGGCGGCCGAGGGTGATCACGTAGTCCACGTCGGGGTGTTCGAGGACGGCGGCGTCGATTTCGCCGAGTTCGATGCGATAGCCGCGGATCTTCACCTGATGATCCGAGCGTCCGCTGTACTCCAGTTCTCCCGCCGCGTTCCAGCGGACGACGTCACCGGTGCGGTACATGCGGTCGCCGGGGGCGCCGTGGGGGTTGGCGATGAACCGTTCGGCGGTGAGGCCGTGCCGGGCGTGGTAGCCGCGGGCCAGTGCCGGTCCTGCGACGTACAGTTCGCCGGAAACCCCGGCGGGGACGGGACGCAGACGCGCGTCGAGGACCATGACCTCGAAGCCGCGCACCGGGTGCCCGATCGTGATCGGCTGCCCGGCGGTGAGGTCGCCGACGGTGGAGATGTCGGTGGCCTCGGTGGGTCCGTAGCCGTTGAGCATGGTGCGGCCGGGTTGCCAGCGGGCGACGAGTTCGGGGGTGCACGCCTCGCCGCCGACACCGAGGACGCGCAGTTCCTCCAGGCCCGCAGGGTCGATCGACGACAGCATGGCCGGGGTGATCAGCGCGTGCGTCACGTGCTCACCGCGGACGAAGGCCGCCAGTTCGTCCCCGCCGATCACGGTCGGCGGGGTGATCACCAGCGTCGCCGCGGCGGACAGGGCGGACATCATCTCGCCGACCGCCATGTCGAAGCTGGGCGACGTGTTGTGCAGGAACCGCGACGACTGGTCGACGCGGTAGTGCTCGCGGCGTTCGGTCGCGAGGTTCGCCAGCCCGCCGTGGGTGACCACGACGCCCTTGGGCCGCCCGGTGGAGCCGGACGTGTAGATCATGTACGCCGGATTCTCGACGCGCACGGGCCGCGCGCGTTCCGCATCGGTCACCGGGGTGGCCGGTGCGGCTTCGAGTGCGTCCGCGAGTTCGTCGAGGACGAGCCAGGACACGCTGTCCGGCAGGGCGTCCCGCTCCCCGTCGACGGTGATGCCGAGGGCGGCACCGGAGTCGAACAGCATGTGGTCGATGCGGTCCATCGGGTACGTCGGATCGACCGGAAGGTACGCGGCACCGGTCTTGGCCACCGCCCACACCGACAGCACCGATTCCACCGACCGCGACAACGCGACCGCGACAAACGTTTCGGGACCCACACCCCGCGCGAGCAGCAGCCGGGCCAGCCGGTTCGACCAGGCGTCCGCCTCGCGGTACGTCCAGTCGCGCCCCTGCCAGGACAGCGCGATCCCGTCGGGGGCGGAAGTCGCTGCGGCGTCGATGATCCCGGCAAGCGTGGCCGGCGCGGCGGCCGGCCGACCGCGGACGGGGGCGAGGGCCGCGCGTTCGTCGGCCTCGAGGATCTCGATCCGGCCGATCGGTGCGGCGGGGTCGGCGACCAGCGCGGCGAGCACCTTCAGCAGCCGTGCGCGGAGCGCGGTCACGTACTGCGCGTCGAACACGTCGGTGTGATACCTCAGCGTGAACCGCAACCCGTTGTCGGCGAACACCGTCAGGGTGAGCGGGTAGTGCGTGGCTTCCTCGCCGGACACGCCGAGGACGGTCATGCCGTCGATCGACGTCACCTCGGCCAGCGCCGCGGTGTCCACGGGATACGACTCGAACACCGTCAGCGTGTCGAACAGCGCACCGCTGCCGGTGGTCTGCTGCACGTCGCTCAGGCCGAGATAGTGGTGATCGAGCAGGGTCGCCTGTTCCCGCTGCACCCGGATCAGGAGGCCGGCCGCCGACTCGTCCGGATCGACCCGCACCCGCACGGGCAGGGTGTTGATGAACAGGCCGACCATCGACTCGACGCCCTCGAGCTCAGCGGGCCGCCCCGACACCGTCGCCCCGAACACGACGTCGTCGCGGCCGAGCATGCGGGACAGCAGGATTCCCCACGCGGCCTGCACGAGCGTGTTGAGCGTGACACCGAGTTCCGCCCCCAGCGCGGTCAGTTGTGCGGACAGTTCGACTCCGGCGTCCGCGTCCACCGCGACCACCTGTGCGGGCCCGGGTAGTCCGGGACCGTCGGAGGCGACGAGCGTCGGCTGTTCGACGCCGGTCAGTGCCTCGGCCCACACCTGCCGGGACGCGGCCCGGTCGCGCGACGCCAGCCACGACAGGAACGCGCGGTACGACGGCACCCGTGGCAACACGGAACTGTCACCCCGCGTCGCGTACAGGACCAGGAGTTCCTTCAGCAGCAGCGGCATGGACCAGCCGTCGACGAGGATGTGGTGCAGGGTGACGGCGAGCGCGTGGTGCCCGTCGCCGTCGTCGATCAGCGTGAACCGCAGCAGCGGGGGCGACGCGAGATCGAAGCGGCGTTCGCGGTCGGCGACGAGCGCCTCCTCCCGCGCAGTCACCCGGTCGGTCGCGTCCACGGACCCGAGATCGACGGTGCGCCACGGAATCTCCACGCGGTCGAGGACCACCTGCACGAGTTCGCCGGTGCTCGCGCCGACGAACGCGGTGCGCAGGTTCGGGTGCCGGTCGAGCAGCGCGCAGATCGCCGCGCGCATCCGGTCGGCGTCCACGACGCCGCCGAGTTCGAGCACCGTCTGCGTCGTGTAGACGTCCACCGTGTCCTGCGCGAGCTGTGCGTGGAACGCGAGCCCGTGCTGCAGCGGCGACAGCGACCAGACGTCGGACAGCGCCTCGAACTGCTCTTCCCACAGTTCGAGGTCCCGCTGCCCCACCAGGACGAGGGGCACGTCGGACGGGGTGAGCCCGCCCGCCGTTCCGCCGTCCACGTGCCCCGCGACCGCGGTGAGCGCGCGCGTCCACAGTTCGGCCAGTTCCCGGACGTCGGTATCCGACAGCAGTTCCCGGGGATACGAGAACGTGGCCGTCAGCCGGGATTCGCCGTCCACGCCGGTGACGATCGCATTGACGTCGAGAACGGCGGCGGCGGGCATGTCGTCGCTGCCGGCGCCGCGAAGGTCGTCGATGTCCGTGGCCGGGGTCCAGCCCAGGTGCGCGAACTCCTCCGGGATGTCCGTCTCGGAGACCCGGCCCAGGTAGTTGAAGCTGACCTGAGGGGTCGGGAGTTCCTGCAGCGCGGCGGCCGTCTCGGAGTTGAGATGGCGCAGCAGCCCATAGCCCAGCCCGCGGGCGGGCACCGCGAGCAGGTCCTCCTTGACGGCCTTGACGGCGCGGGAGGTGTCGGCCGTCCCCGCCAGGGCGGCGTCGACGTCGATTCCGCCGAGGTCGAGACGAACCGGATAGACGCTGGTGAACCACCCGACCGTGCGGGAGAGATCGGCGCCGGGCGCCGCCTGCTCCTCGCGTCCGTGGCCCTCGAGTTGCAGGAGCAGCGACGGCTCCTCGATGCCCCGGCGCCGTCGCCAGGCGCTCACGGCCAGGGCGAACGCGGCGATCAGCCCGTCGGCCACACCGCCCCGGAAGGCGGCCGGAACGGACGTCACGAGTGATCGTGTCACCGACGCGTCGAGTTCGACGCGCACGTGGTCCACGGTCGCCAGGACGTCGAGGGCCGGGTCGAACGGCCGGGACCCGAGCGTCGGATCGGGACCGTCGAGAATCCGCTGCCAGAGAGGAAGCTCCGCAACACGTTCCGGGCTGCGCGCACACTCGGTGAGGGCGTGCGCCCACCGCCGCATCGACGTGCCGACCGGCGGGAGCGTCGCGGCACCACCGGACGAGATCTGCGCCCAGGCGGCGATCAGATCCGGAATCAGGATGCGCCACGACACGCCGTCGACCACCAGATGGTGGGCGGCGACGATCAGACGGCCGCTGCGTCCGGGTGCGCCCACCGGGTCGAGCCAGACGCACTGCAGCATGATGCCGGCCCGCGGATTCAGGCGGCCCAGCGCCGAATCTAGTTCCCGGCCTGCCGGTTCGGTCGGATCGACACGCGGATCCCAGTCGACCCGGTGCACGAGGGAGGCGACGTCGACCGCGCCTGCCGGTGCCACCTCGAGCCCGTCGTCGCCGACGAGGCGGGCGCGCAGCATGTCGTGGTGATCGATCACGGCGGACAGCGTCGCGAGCAGACCCGCCCGGTCGATGCCCACCGGCAATTCCAGCGCGACCGACTGCGAGTAGCGGTCGAGGGTGCCCCCGCGCTCGGTGACCAGACGCATCACCGGGGTGAGCGGCAGCGAGCCGACACCGCCACCCGGAAGTTCCTCGAGCACGACGGGTTCGGTGTCGGTGGCCCGGGCCGCGACCTGTGCGAGGGCGGCAACGGTCTTGTGCTCGAACACGTCCCGGGGCGAGACGATCAGACCGTGGGCCTTCGCCCGCGACGCCAGCTGGATCGACGCGATGCTGTCGCCGCCCAGGCCGAAGAACGAATCGTCGACGCCGACCGTCGGGACGCCGAGGAGTTCGGCGAACACGGCCGCCAGGACCTTCTCGGTGTCGGTGACCGGCGCGCGGAACCGTGTGGTCGTGGTGACGAACACGGGCTCCGGCAGCGCCGCGCGGTCGAGTTTCCCGTTCACCGTCACCGGCAGCGCCTCGATCACCACGTAGGCGTCCGGGATCATCGGCGCCGGCAGGGTGTCCTCGAGGTGGCGCCGGACCATGTCCGTGTCGACTCCGTGTCCGGCGGCAGGCACGAGGTAGGCGGCGAGACGCTGACCCGACGGGGTGTCGTGGACGACGACGGCCGCCTGCGCCACCGTGTCGTGCCGGGACGCCGCGGACTCGATCTCCCCCAGCTCGATCCGGTTGCCGCGGATCTTCACCTGGCTGTCGCCGCGGCCGAAGTACTCCAGTCCGTGCGTTGCGTTCCAGCGGACGACGTCGCCGGTGCGGTACATGCGGTCGCCGGGGGCGCCGTGGGGGTTGGCGACGAAGCGTTCGGCGGTGAGTCCGTGCCGGGCGTGGTAGCCGCGGGCCAGTGCCGGTCCCGCGACGTACAGTTCGCCGGAAACCCCGGCGGGGACGGGACGCAGACGCGCGTCGAGGACCATGACCTCGAAGCCGCGCACCGGGTGCCCGATGGTGATCGACTGCCCGGCGGTGAGGTCGCCGACGGTGGAGATGTCGGTGGCCTCGGTGGGCCCGTAGCCGTTCAGCATGGTGCGGCCGGGTTGCCAGCGGGCGACGAGTTCGGGGGTGCACGCCTCGCCGCCGACACCGAGCACCCGCAACTGCGGGTGTCCGCCCGGATCCATCGTGGCCAGCACCGCCGGGGTGATCAGCGCATGCGTGACCCGCTGACGGTCCAGGAGCGCGGACAGGTCGTCGCCGCCCACGATCTCGGTCGGGGTGATCACCAGCGTGGCGGCGGCGCTCAGGGCCGACACCATCTCGCCGACGGCCATGTCGAAGCTCGGCGACGCCTTGTGCAGGAAGCGGGACGACTGGTCGATGCGGTAGTGCTCGCGGCGTTCGGCGGCGAGGTTCGCGATGCCGCCGTGGGTGACGACGACGCCCTTGGGCAGACCCGTCGAGCCGGACGTGTAGATCATGTACGCCGGATTCTCGGCGCGGACCGGGCGGACCCTGTCCATGTCGGTGATCGGTTCGGCACCCGCGGACTCGTGCCGGGCGGTCACGTCGGCGGTGTCGAGGGTCAGCCACACGACGGTGTCCGGCAACGCGGCCCGCTCACCGGACAGCGTGACACCGAGCGCGGCGCCCGAGTCGGTGAGGATGTGCGCGATGCGATCCGCCGGGTACGTCGGGTCCACCGGCACGTACGCGGCACCCGTCTTGGCGACCGCCCACACGGACAGCACCGATTCGAGCGAACGCGGGAGTGCCAGGGCCACGAACGATTCCGGACCCACGCCGTGCTCGAGCAGCACCCGGGCCAGGCGCGTCGACCACTCGTCCGCCTCGCGGTACGTGTACTCCCGGCCGTTCCAGCTCAGCGCGGACGCGTCCGGGTCGGTGCGGATGGCGGTGTCGATCAGGCCGTCGAGGGTGACCGGGGGCGCCGACGGCACACCTCGAACGGGGATCGCCGCCCACTCGGCCGGATCCAGGAGGTCGATGTCGCCGACGACCGTGCCCGGGTCGGACACGGCCGCGTCGAGGACACGGACGAACCGCCTTGTGAAGTCCTCCGCGGTCGTGCGGTCGAAGAGGTCGGTGGCGAAGCGCAGCGCGCCCGACAACCCGCCCGGCGATTCGCCCTCGGACACGACCAACGCGAGATCGAACTGGGCGGTGTCCGTCTCGAACGGAACGGGTTCCACGGTCACACCGGGCAATGCGAAACGGGTGACGCCGCGGTGCTCGAATGACAGCGCCACCTGGAACAGTGGGGTGTGGGCCTGCGTGCGGGCGGGGGCCAGGACGTCGACGAGCCGCTCGAACGGGATGTCCGCGTGACCGTACGCGCCGAGGTCGGTGTCGCGCACCCGCGTCAGGAGTTCGGCGAAACTCTCGTGCGCCGTGACGTGCGTGCGCAGGACCAGGGTGTTGACGAACATCCCGACCAGGTCGTCCAGGTGCTGCTCACCGCGACCCCCGACCGGGGTGCCCACGGCGATGTCGGACGTCGACGACAACCGCGACAGCACGACCGCCAGCGCCGCATGCAGCACCATGAACACCGTGGCGCCGTGATCGCGGGCCGTCTTCTCGAGCGCGGCGGCGGTGGCCGCAGGCACGTCGAAGCGCACGGTGTCGCCGCGCTGCGAAGGCACGGGCGGGCGCGGCCGATCGGTCGGCAACTCCACAAGGTCCGGCAGCCCGGACAGCGTCTCGGTCCAGTACCGGATCTGCCGAGCGGACAACGATTCCGGGTCGGTCTCGGAGCCGAGTGCCGCATGCTGCCAGATCGCGAAATCGGCGTACTGCATCGGCAGCGGTGACCAGTCCGGCGCCCGGCCCGCACTTCGGGCGGTGTAGGCGACCATGACATCGCGGGCGAGCGGGCCCATGGACACGGCGTCGCCGCTGATGTGGTGCACGACGATCACGAGCACGTAGTCGTCGACGGCGGTGCGCAGAAGCCTTCCCCGGACGGGGATTCCCGCGGTCACGTCGAAGCCGCCGTGCAGGGTGCGGCGAACCTCGGCCGGAAGGTCGTCGGCGGTCACGTCCACCGGGGTGAGATCGAGGTCGACCCGGGCTGCGGGCAGGATCACCTGCACGGGGCCGTCGCCGTCGTCGGGGAACACGGTGCGCAGCGACTCGTGGCGTTCCAGCACGTCGTGGACGGCGGTGTGGAGGGCCGCGACGTTCAGGGTCCCGGTCAGCCGGATCGCCAGCGGCAGGTTGTAGGCAGCCGAGTCGGGATCGAAGCGGTTGAGGAACCACATCCGATTCTGCGCCGGCGACAGCGGGATTCGCTCGGGACGCGGGGCCGCCACGAGGGCCGTCCCGCCACCCGCGCCGGCGAGCCCGGCGACGCGGGCGGCGAGTGCTTCGACGGTGGGGTTTTCGAAGAGTTCGCGGACGGGGATGCGGGTGTCGAGGGCGCGGCCGAGGCGGGCGGCGACCTGGGTGGCGATGAGGGAGTTGCCGCCGAGGGCGAAGAAGTCGTCGTCGAGTCCGATGGGTTCGACGCCGAGGACGTCGGTGAAGGTGTGGGCGACGGTGGTTTCGGCGTGGGTGGTCGGTGCCCGGAAGGTGCGGGTTTCGAATACCGGTGCGGGGAGGGATTTTCGGTCGAGTTTGCCGGAGGTGCCGAGAGGAAAGTTGTCGAGGGTGAGGATGGTCTCGGGCAGCATGTAGGTCGGCAGGGTCTGCGCGATGTGGGTGCGCAGAGCGTTCGTGTCGAGGTTCGTGCCGGTGGTGGGGACGATGTAGGCGGCGAGGTGGTCGCCGGTGGGGGTGGGGACGACGAGGACCGCGGCCTGCGACACGCCGGTGTGGGTGAGGAGGGCGGTTTCGATTTCGCCGAGTTCGATCCGTTGGCCGCGGAATTTGACCTGGAAGTCGGTGCGGCCGATGTAGTCGAGTTCGCCGGTGGTGGTCCAGCGGACGAGGTCGCCGGTGCGATACATGCGTTCGCCCGTGTCGGAATACGGGTCGGCGACGAAGCGGTCGGCGGTGAGGTCGGCGCGGCCGTGGTAGCCGCGGGCCAGCTGGACGCCGGCGAGGTAGAGCTCGCCGGGGACGCCGGTGGGGACGGGGTGCAGTCTCGAGTCGAGGACGTAGGTGCGGCTGTTCCATTCAGGGGTGCCGATGGTGACGGCGCCGCCCTCGGGGGTGTCGGTGACGTCGGCGTAGGTGATGGAGACGGCGGCTTCGGTGGGCCCGTAGAGGTTGTGGAGGCGGGCGGTGGAGATGCGGGTGAAGTCGTGGACGGTGGCGGCGGGCAGCGCCTCCCCGATCACGAACACGTGTTGCAGGGACGTGATCTGCTGTGGATCCACGGACTCCGCGAACACGGAGAGCATGGACGGGACGAAGTCGGTTGCGGTGACGGCGTATTCGTCGATCAGCTCGGCGAGGTACTGCGGGTCGCGGTGCCCGTCCGGAGTCGCGACGACGAGGGTTGCGCCGGAGGCCAGGGGTAGGAAGTAACCCCACAGTGACACGTCGAATGTGGTTGCGGTCTTCTGCAGATACACGTCGCCGGCGCCCAGCGGATACTGGTTCGCCATCCAGGCGATCTGGTTCACGATGGCGCGGTGGGTGACGGTGACACCCTTCGGCTTGCCGGTGGAACCGGACGTGAAGATCACGTACGCGACACCGTCCGGGCGCACCGTCGCATTCGTCAGCGGTGCGAAGGAGATGCCGTCGACGTCGAGGTTGTCGAGAAGGAGGACGGGCCTGTCGCTCGCAAAGGCGTCCCGGGTGGTGGACAGGACGCAGATCGGGTTGGCGGCGTCGAGGATGTACCCGATGCGGTCGGTGGGGTGGTCGGGGTCGACGGGTACATAGCCGGCACCGGCGGTGAGGACGGCGTACATGCCGACGACGAGGTCGAGGGAGCGGCGCATGGCCAGGGCCACCAACGATTCCGGTCCCACACCCTCGGCGATCAGTACCCGCGCGACCTGGTTGACCCGGTTCGCGAACTCCCGGTAGGTCAGCGATTCGCCCTCGAAGACGACAGCCACGGCTTCCGGCGTCCGGCGAACCTGATCGGCGAAGGCGTCGAGCAGCAGGGCGTCGGGAAGCGGATGGACCGTGCGGTTGCGAATGTCGACCAGTTCGTCGTATTCACCCGAATCGAGCAGCGGCACGTCACCGACGGGTGTGGTCGGGTCGGCGGCCACGGCCCGCAGGATGCGCGTGAACTGTTCGGCGAACGTGGCGACGGTCGAGGCGTCGAACAGGTCGGTGGAATAGGTGAACGACGCGTGGATACCGCCCTCCGCCTGCTCGGTGAGCGTCAGATGCAGATCGAATTCGGCGGTCTGCAGCTCGGCCGGGACGGTCGAGACCACGAGTCCGGGCAGGTCGAACGTGGCGGGGGCGTGATTGTGGAACGACAGGGCCACCTGGAACAGCGGGTGCCGACCCTGGGAGCGAACCGGATCGAGTACTTCCACCAGCCGCTCGAACGGAACGTCGGCATGCGAGAACGCACCGAGGTCGGCGTCGCGGGCGCGCTCCACCAACTCCTCGAACGTGGCCGCCGGGGTGACGTGGGTCCGCAGGACCAGGGTGTTGACGAACATGCCCACGAGGTCGTCGAGGGCCTGCTCGCCGCGACCGGCGACCGGAGTCCCGACCGCGATGTCCGCAGTGTTCGACAACCGGCTCAGAAACACCGCGTAGGCGGCGTGCACGGTCATGAACAGGCTGGCGTCGCGAGCGGCCGCGAGTTCGCGCAGCAACCCGTGCGTGTGGGCGTCGACGGCGAACGTCAGTTCCCTGCCGCGGTGCGACTGCCGACGCGGGCGCGGCCGGTCGGTGGGCAGGGTGAGCTCGTCCGGCAGATCGGCGAGAGTGCGTGCCCAGTAGTCGGTCTGGCGTGCAACGAGCGACGCGGGATCGTGCTCGTCGCCGAGCAGGTCGCGGTGCCAGAGGCTGTAATCGGCGTACTGGACCGGGAGCGGCGACCACGCGGGCACGTCCTGCTGCGCGCGGGCGGTGTAGGCGAGCATCACGTCGCGGGCCAGCGGCGCGAGCGAGAAGCCGTCGGCGGCGATGTGATGGACCACCACGACGAGGAGATGCTCGTTCTCGGACACCGCGAACAGACCGGCGCGCAGAGGAGCTTCCGCGGTGAGGTCGAATCCGGTGGTCGCGAACTCGACGGCACGTTGCAGTGCCTCGTCTTCGTTCACGGCGAGCACGGTCAGGTCCGGGAGCGCCGATTCGGGGGACAGCAGGATCTGGTGGGGCCCGGTGGGTGAATCGGGGTAGATCGTGCGCAGCGCCTCGTGCCGGTCGAGGACGTCGCCGAGCGCCGCCCGCAGCGCGGAGACGTCGAGCGTCCCGGTCAGGCGGAGGGCGAGCGGCAGGTTGTCGACGGCGGAGGCCGGGTCGAAGCGGTTGAGGAACCACACTCGCGCCTGCGCCGGGGACAGCGGAATCCGGTCCGGTCTCGGACGTGCCGCGAGGACCGGGCGGTCGGACGTGCCCGCGGTGTCGACGGCGGCGGCCAGGGCCGCGACGGTGGGCGCATCGAACAGGGACCGCACGGACAGGGAGGTGCCGGTGGCCGCGCGGAGGCGGGCGATCACCTGCGTGGCGGACAGGGAGTTGCCGCCGATCTCGAAGAAGCTGTCGTCGGCGCCCACCCGGTCGACGCCGAGGATGTCCGTGAACACCTGCGCGACAAGCAGTTCGGATGCGGTCGACGGCGCCCGGAACTCCGTCCGCGCCGCGAACGTCGGCGCGGGCAGTGCCGGGCGGTCGATCTTGCCGGCCGGGGTGAGTGGAATGGCGTCGAGTACGGTGACGGTCGCCGGCACGAGCGCGCGGGGCAGGACTTCGGCCGCCGCCGCCAGGATGTCGGAGACATCGGGGCCGGTGCCCGGCGCGGGCACGACATAGCCGACGAGTTGATCGCCGAGCCGCGGATGGTGGTGGACGGACGCCGCCGCGGCGACCACGTCGCGATGCCGGGACAGCGCGGCCTCGACCTCGCCGAGTTCGAGGCGCAGGCCCCGCAGTTTCACCTGGGCGTCGGCGCGGCCCACATATGTGAGCTGCCCGTCGGCGCGCCGCCGCACCAGGTCGCCGGTCCGGTACATCCGGGACCCCTGGGGACCACAAGGATTGGCGACGAACCGGTCCGACGTCAGGCCGAACCGCGCGTGGTAGCCGCGGGCGAGGCCGGGACCGGACAGATACAGCTCACCCGTGACACCCTGCGGCACCGGCCGCAGCCGGGAGTCGAGGACGAGTGCCTGCGCGCCGTCGAGCGGGCTGCCGATGGTGATGTCGGCGCCGGGGGTGAGCGGTTCACCCATGGTGATGACGATGGTGGTCTCGGTGGGGCCGTAGCTGTTGAAGAACCGCCGCCCCGGGGCGAACTGCTCGACCAGTTGCGGCGGACACACTTCACCCCCGACGACGACGGTGCGCAGGTCGTCGAGCCCACTCGCGTCGACGGTGCTCAGCGCGGCCGGGGCGGTGAGCACGTGGGTGACACGCTGCTCGCGGAGCAGGGCGGTGAGGTCTTCGCCACCGACCACGGACGGCGGTGCGATCACGAGGGTGGCGCCGGCGCTGAACGCCTGGATCATCTCGAACACGGAACCGTCGAAACTCGCCGACGACAAGCGGAGCACGCGGGACTGCGCCGTGGTGCCCAGTTCCGGGCGCGCCTCCGCCGTGAACGCACTGAGCCCCGTGTGGGTGACCGTGACGCCCTTGGGAGTTCCGGTGGAGCCGGACGTGTAGATCAGGTACGCCGGATGCGACAGGCGCAGCGGCGTCGTGCGGTCGCGGTCGGTGACCGGCGCGGCCGACGCGCCGTGTGCGGCGTCGTCCAGCAGCAGCCATTCGGTAGCACCCGGCAGCACCGCCGCGGTGGCGGTGTCGGTCAACCCCAGCGTCGCACCCGAGTCGGACAGCATGTGCTCGATGCGTTCGCGTGGGTAGCCCGGATCGACGGGGACGAACGCGGCGCCCGTCTTGGCCACCGCCCACACGGCGACGGCGGCCCGCGCCGTCCGCGGAAGCGCCAGCGCCACCACCGTTTCCGGCCCGGCGCCGTGCGAGATGAGCACTCGCGCCCACTGGTTCGACTGCGCGTCGAGGTCCGCGTAGGAGAGTTCACCCTCCTCCGAGACGAGGGCGATCCCGCCGTGTCCGGCTCCGCGGGCGAAAATGTCCGGCAACGTCCGTGCGGCCACGGCGGAGGGTGCGGGCAGCACGGTCAGTGCGGCGCGTTCGTCGGCGTCCAGTAGGTCCACGTCGCCGACCGCGCGCCCCGGTTCGGTGATCGCGGCCCGCAGGATCCGTTCGAAGCGGACGGAGAACGAGTCGATCGTGTCGCGGTCGAAGAGGTCGGTGGCGAACGTCCACGACGCCGCCATTCCGGCGCCGTCCGCGCGGAGGGTCAACTGCAGATCGAACTTCGCGGGCACCACACCGAGGTCCATGGCGGACACGGACAACCCGGGCAGGGTGAGCTGGTCCACGGTCTGGTCCTCGAGCGACAGCGCCACCTGGAAGATCGGCGAATACGCCTGCGAGCGTGTCGGTTGCAGCAGGTCGATCAGCCGCTCGAACGGCAGGTCGGCGTTGCCGTACGCCGCGAGATCGGTCTCCCGGACGTGCCCCAGCACCTCGGCGAACGAGTGCGCCGGATCGATGTGGGTCCGCAGCGCGAGGGTCCCCACGAACATGCCCACCAGATCGTCGAGCGCCTGCTCGCCGCGCCCCGCGACGGGAGTGCCCACCACCACGTCCGTGGTGGCGGCGAGGCGCGCGAGGAGGGTGGCGAGGGCCGCGTGCGCCACCATGAACCGGCC
>NZ_JBHUSF010000060.1:0-36190 GCF_042673295.1 Rhodococcus sp. NPDC057014 | reverse complement strand
GCTCCACGGAGTGCGTGGCCTCGTTTCGTTGGTTGCAGGTGCCTACTGGGGGCGGATCGGATTGCAGGCGACGCTGACGTACGTGACGATCCCTTCCTGCAGTCCGCAGGTCGTGTAGGCGCCCGTGGAGACGCCGACCTCCCACCACGGGGCGCCGTATCCGGCGACGCACGATCCGGTGGACGGTGTCCCTGCCGGAACCCACGGGCCGTCGCGGCGGTAGCCCTGGACCCACGGAATGTGCGACACACCGCCGGGGCCGGGAATCGCCCGCGGCGTCAGGCCGAAGCACTCGACCGTCCCGATGTGCACGGCGGTCCTGCCGGCGGGCACGTCCTGCGCCGTGCAGTGCGAGGTGCCGGACGTGGGTGTGGTGGCGGTGTGACAGTCGGCGGTGGGTTCGGCCTGGGCGGGTGCGGCGCCCAGCGCAACCAGGGCGGCGGCGACGGCGGACGACGCGGCCGCTCCGGCGAAGATCCTGAGGAACCTGTGGGTCATCGACTACTCCTTCGGGTCCGTTCGCTGCCTGTGTCGGTGCGGCACCGGATTCCGTTAGCCGACGGGCCCGCCGGGGTGGTGTCATCCCCACCCCAGGGTGCCTACCCGGGCGGTCGGCGCGGCCCGACGATGGAGTGGAAGCCACGTCGCGAACTTCCGGTCCTTCCGGACCGGAACCCGTCCCCTCGGCGGTTCGTGACGAATGACTCGAGTGTGAACCTGCCGTCCGGCTTCTTCCGCTCGGTTTCTGCGAACGTCGAGAGTGGGTTGTAGATGAGCATCAGCCAGGTCCGGGCCACCAGCTCGGCACATGTCGGTGAGTACGTCGGTTCCGTCGCGACGATGGTGGAAGCCCTGTCGGTCGACTGGTGGTTCACCCCAGCGTTCGACGTGGTCGTGACCCTTTCCAGCGAAATCCCCTACTACCGCGGCCGGAAGGCCGTCCTGGCCTGGAACCGCCACTTCGGGTGGTCGCTCGGAGTCCACGGACTGTCCCAGGGCAATGTTCTGGTGGTCGAGGCACTCGGGTTGGGACCGGCCCCGGATCCCGCGCAGTGTTCGGATCGGGTCGCGGAGATGCTCACCGAACTCGCCGGCTGGGCCCCTCAGCGGGCGTCCGGAAAACCTGCCCCGCGAATCGTGCACGGCCCCGGCGCTCCTCGCGGATGACCCAGTTCGCGGGAACCCGTGCGGCTCCGGCGCCGACCGGCTTGGATAGCGAATATGGACGGCAGGAGAGCCCCCGATCCGCTGCGCCTCGCGGTCGGCGCCGCCGCGACCGCCGGCGGCGCGTTGCAGCGCGTGATCGGATTCGGCATCGACACGGCGCGACGCCTGCCGGGCGTCGACCCCGTTCTGGTCACCCTCGAGGAACGCGGCACCGAGACACTCCGCGGCGCCGACGAACTCGCGGACCGGGTGCTGCACGCGGTGCTGCGGAAGGTCGTGCAGGTCGCTCTGCAGGAGGTGGACCTCACGACGATCGTGCGTGATCACGTCGACCTCGACGTCGTCGCCGAGGGCATCGACATCCAGCGGATCATCGACCGGGTGGACGTGGATGCGATCGCCGCCCGGGTCGACATTCCGCAGATCCTCGACCGCGTCGACATCGACGCCGTCGCCGCGCGGGTCGACGTGGATGCGATCGTCGACCGCGTCGACGTGGATTCCGTCATCGGACGCGTCGATCTGGTCGTGCTCGCCGACACCGTGATCGAGGGCGTCGACCTCCCGCGCATCATCCGAGAATCGACCGACTCGATGTCCAACGAGGCGGTCCGCGGGGTGCGCACCCAGGGCATGCAGGCCGACGACGCCGTCGCCGGGTTCGTGGGCAAGTTGTTCGGGCGCGGGCACGAACCGGACGATGCATGACCGCGCCGGCGCATCGTGCCGCCGGGATCGTCACCCGCGGGCTGGCCTGCGGCATCGATCTGGCGATCGTCATGGCCGTGATGGGCGGCATCTACGTGGGCGCACTGTTCGTGCGGTTGCTGTTCTCCCCGCAGGCGTTCACGTTTCCCGACGCCAGTGCCCTGCTCTCCGTCAGCATGTTCATCGGCGTGGCCGTGCTGTACCTGACCGCGTGCTGGGCGGTCAGCGGCCGCACCGTCGGCGCCGTGATCATGGGGCTGCGGGTGGTCAGCCGCAACGGTGAACTGATCGGCTGGGTCCGCGCACTTCTCCGGGCGGTGCTGTGCGTGATGTTCGGGTTCGGGTTGCTGTGGGCGGCGGTCGACGGCAGGCGCCGATCGCTGCAGGACATTCTGCTGCGAACCGCCGTCGTCTACGACTGGGAGCCGGATCTGCACCTCGGCGAGCCCGGCGCCTGACCGCGCACCCCGGCAGCATGTCGTAGTGGCTGCCTAGCATGGGGTCATGTACACGGAGC
This sequence comes from Rhodococcus sp. NPDC057014, assembly GCF_042673295.1. Classification (NCBI taxonomy): domain Bacteria; kingdom Bacillati; phylum Actinomycetota; class Actinomycetes; order Mycobacteriales; family Nocardiaceae; genus Rhodococcus; species Rhodococcus sp. NPDC057014. Next base: position 33,798 of record NZ_JBHUSF010000060.1, on the reverse strand, counting down.
GGCGGTCGGTGTTCCCCGGCGCCGTCGTGTGGCAGAAGACGGTGGCCGGCGGTGAGGCGGAGATCCTGCCCGACGGCTGCATGGACCTCATCTGGATGAACGGTGACGTCGTCGTGGCCGGCCCCGACTCCCGCCCGTATCTCACTCGCAGCCGGGAGGGCGACCGCTACGTCGGGTTGCGTTGTTCCCCGGGCATTCTGCCGGATCTCCTCGGAACACCGGCCGAGGAGTTGATCAATCAGCGGGTGCCGCTCGCCGACGTGCTGAGCGACCGCACCACCGCAGAATTCCTCGGCAGGATCGCCGACACCGCCGACCCCGGCCGGGCGCTCGAGGAGTTCGCGCGGTCGCGCCGGCTCCTCGGGCCGCCGCCGGACGGCAGGATCTCCACGGTCGTGCGGCTTCTGCAGCAGCAGGCGTCCGTCCGCGACGTCGCGGACGGAATCGGTGTCGGCGAGCGCCAACTGCACCGCCTGTGCCGGCGGCAGTTCGGTTACGGGCCGAAAATGCTGGCCCGGATCCTCCGGTTGCAGTCGGCTGTCGGGCTCGCGGGGTCGGCCATTCCCGCTGCGCAGGCGGCCGGCATGGCCGGATTCGCCGACCAGGCCCACCTGATCCGGGAGGCCCAGGAGTTGACGGGCCGCACGTTCGGTCAACTCGTCACGGCGTGAGCGGGGCGAAGAGGTCGACGGAGTTGCCGTCGGGATCGTCGACGGTGGCGTAGCGCTGCCCCCACGGTGCGTCCCACGGCTTCTTCCTGCCGTTGGACCCGGCGCCCGTGATCTCGTCGAAGAGTTTGTCGACGTCGGCAGCGGTCCCGCAGTCGAAGGCGAGCGCGATGCGATGCCCGCCGGCAGGTTCGGTCCAATCGGGGGTGAACGAGCGGATGGTGTCGATCGTGTCCCACAGCAGGCGAACCCCCACCCGGAAGCTCGAATTCGACGTGCGGCGCCTGATCGGCGTCGGCGGGAATGTCGAGTCCGAGCCGCCGGTAGAACGCGAGCGACGTGGGCAGGTCGCGGACGACCAGTTCGATGGCACTGAATGTTGCGGTCATGTCCAGAACGCTAACGACCTCGGACGGACCCGCATTGAAGGTTTCGGACATCGCGCATGCCGGGGTCCGATTTCTTCAATCAATCGGGCCGTGCAGCGGGGATGCTGGGAGTCATGACCACCGAATCAACCCATGTCAGTGTGTTCATCGCCCGGACCGCCGCCGACGTGTACGCCTACGCCAGCGACCCCGCCAACCTCCCCGCCTGGGCGGCCGGCCTCAGCAGCACCATCACCCGCGACGGCGACCGCTGGCTCGCCGACTCCCCGATGGGCCAGGTCGCCGTGACCTTCGCACCCGCCAACGACTACGGCGTCCTCGACCACGACGTCACCCTCCCCGGCGGCGACACCGTCTACAACCCCGTCCGCGTCCTCCCCGACGGCGACCACAGCGAAGTCCTCTTCACCATCCGGCGACGCGACGGCGTGAGCGCCGAAGAATTCGCGCAGGACGCCGCAACCGTCACCGCCGACCTCCAGAAGCTGAAGGAATTGCTGGAGGCGTGAGGCGGGCGCGCTGTTGTCGCTCGTTGGTGCGTTTGCATACCGATTAGCCAGAATCTCACGCAATTGCGGGCGCGAATGGCAAATTCGTGTGCAAATGTCAGCGGCTCCGGTCAGTTCAGTGATCCTCGAACGGGTTCCCCAAGACAGCCCCCTGTTGTCGAATGTCCTCCCGGCCCGGAAGGGTACTGGACTTGCCGTGCTCAGACTCGTTCCGGACGACCTTCGGCCACGGCCGTTGCCGCCGCGGAGACGCGTTGGTACGCCGCCCGGGTTTCGGGTGCGAGTTTGGTGTGTTCGATGACGATTCCCATGCCGAGGTGTTCGTCGTAGGGGATGGTCTCGACGCCCCACACCTGTCCGCCGAGGTATTCGCGGAGGAGGTCGAGATCCACCTGCCAGCCGGTGGCGTCCTGGTTCGAGACGGTGACGACGGTGCGGGCGAGTCCGGGTTCGCCGAGCGTGTCACCGATCGACTGCAGCGCGGAGCGGAGGCGATTGAACGCGTCGGCGCGGCACGGGACGACGAGGACGATGGGGGTGGGCGTGGCCAGCAGCGGCGTGAGGTACGCGGCTCGCAATCGGTGGCCGACGTCGTGGACGGCGCCGACCCCTCGGGCGCGCAGCGAGCCTGTGAGAGTGTGGAATTCACGATCTGTCGCGGTCCGGTTGCCGATGCGGTTCAGGATGCGGGTGCCGGCGCTGGTGCGGGAGCAGTATCCGTCGAACACGTCGTCCGCGACGGGGCCTGCGGCGGCGGACGCCACCACCTGCTCCAGGCCGCTGACGGACAGCACCGCGTCGGCGCCGCGTTCGGCGACATCGCCGCCGGCAGGTGTCGCATCGACGGCGACGACCCCGCCGCCGCGGGCCGCCTCGGTGTTGGCGAGCCCGAGTGTCGTCGTGGTGGCGCCTGCTCCTCCGCACGCCCCGAGGACCAGGGTCGACACCGGAAGTGCTTGCTGCAGTGGGTCGGTCACTTCGCGTCTCCAATGGATGTGATGTACGTGCGACCGTCGCGGTCCGCGGTGGTCACGACCTGCTCGTACTGTTTCGTGGACCCGTCCGGTCGCAGTTCCGACAGTGTCACCGCGTAGCGGCCGGGCTCGGTTTCGGTGATGGCGAGGCAGTGTTCGGTGCCTTCGGGCAGCAGCGAGTCGATGCCGCCTTGAATGGTCTCGGCGGACCCGAGCGGCGCGTCGGGAGCGACCACCTCGCGTGCCTTCGCGCCGCTGCGTGCGACGTAGTAGGCGTGATCGAAGGCCAGGATCGCGGCGACGCCGTCGGAGGTCCCGCCGGGACCGTTGCCGACGACCGTCGCACCGTCGCGGGATGCGGTGCACCATCCTGCCGCGACCGGGTTTCCGCTCGCCACAACGGAAGTCGAGGTGAACACCGCTGCCGCGCCTCCGGCGACGGCGATCACCGCTGCCGCGCCTCCGGCGAGAGCGAGTTTCCGCTTGCCGCGGCCGTCCCGGACGCGCGGGGTGGGATCGGGTTCTTCGCCCGGCGGCAGCCATGTCGGCGCCGGGGGAGACAGCTGTTCCGGTTCGGGTTCCGCGACGGGAACCGCCGGTGCCGCGGCCGACGGGAAGGGCGGGTACCAGTGCGAGAAGCGGTCGAGGGCTGCCCTGTTCGGCGGTTCTGTCACAGTTGAATCCTCCACACCTCGTTCCCCCGCGCGGAGCCCACCCCTGACAGCTCCGCGCGGGGGAATCGGATCACACGTGCAGCGTCGCCTGGCTGCGCACGTTCACGCCGCCGATCGTGGTGGTCGCCGGACCGCTGTCGGTCGACTGCAACTGCGGGAGCTGCGGTGCGGGCAGGGACGCGATCGTCTGCACCAGCTGCCCGAACGCCGGGTACCGGTCGGCGGCGTCCGCGATCACGGCGGCGACTCGAGTGACGTCGACGGGTGCCGACCAGTTCGTCGGGTGCTGGGCGTTGGAGTCGGCCGAGAAGGCGGAGACGGTGGCGGCGGTCGGCGAGGACGGGTCGACGGCCACGCCCGCGGTGCCGGTGGCGTCACCGACGCGCCAGCCGATGGTCCCGACGTACCCGTCGGGGTTGCCGTACTGGCGTCCGTTGACGGCGACCGGCACCGCGCCGACCAGCGTGTCGGCGGCCGCGTTCACCTCGACCACCGGCTTCGGCACGGGCAGGGCGGGGGCGACGGGTGCCTGGTGCGATTGCGGCACGTCGTCGGGGTCGATCCACACGGTCGCGGGCTGGGCGGCCTGTTCGGCGGGCACGGACTGCGCCGCGGGTGCCGGTTCCGCCGGAGCCGCGCCCTGCACCAGGTCGGGTGCTGCGGGGGCGGCCGTCTCGGCGCCGGGGACCGCCAGCGGCGCCTGCGGGGGAGCGGGCGTCGTCGTGGTCGGCGCGGCCGGGTCGGTGACGCCCGGCTGGGACGTGCTGGGCGGCGTGGACGGGACCGTCACGCCGGGCTGCGACGTGCTGGGCGGCGTCGCGGGGTCGGTGACACCCGGCTGCGACGTCGACGGCGAAGTGGTGGCCGGAGCGGCATGTGCCGTCGCGGCCCCGAGCAGTGCGGCGGCGGACACCGAGATCGCGGCGGCCAGAGCGTGCATGCGGATTCTCAAGTCGTGACTCCTGAAGTCGAATGGACATGGTTGATCGAACGGACTGGTGCTGACGAAGCAAACGCACGAGAGATGCAGATCAGAGGCACCGAAAGAGGGAAGCGAGCACAGCAGAACGCCTCCACCGACACGGTGGATGTGTTGTTTCCCCGATGAGATCCGTCCGTGCTGCCGGCGCATTGCCGCAGCCGTCGTTCACCGCCCCCATGACCGCCCCCGGTTCTTTCTCTTCCCCCTACCGCGGCAAAGTACCAGACGGGCAACCGTTCCCGCGCCCCCTGATTCCGGTCAGGCCAGGCCCGCGGCCAGTTTCACCGTCAGATCGCGCAGCGGCCGGAGCCGGCCGGTCATCGCGACGGCGGACATGGCGCGCGATCCGCGCACGAGCCGCCGGGTCGCGGGCCGCCGCGTGCGGTCGTAGCGGCGCAGCGCGGTGTGAATGTCGGTGTCGGCGGTGAGGAATCGGCCGAGTGTGACGGCGTCGACGAGGGCCTCGCACGCGCCGCGGCCGAGGTTCGGCGCCATCGCGTGGGCGGCGTCGCCGAGCAGGGCCGTGGTGCCCGACACGTACGACGGGAGGGCCGGCGACTCGTACAGGTCGTGGTGGAGCATCGCGTCGGCGGTGGCGGCCTCCAGTACCGCCCGGACGTCGGCGTGCCAGTCCCCGAACCGGGACCGGAGGAAGTCGAGGCCGCCGGGGTGCCCGACCTCGGTGCGGATGCACGCGAACCAGTTGACGAGTTCGCCGTCGCGCGGGGTGATGCCGAAAAGTGCGTCTGCGTCCCAGGTTTCGCTGACGGTGTCGCGATGTCCGGGCACCCAGCCGCGCCAGGCGGTGGCTCCGACATAGCGCGGCTCGAATGTGTCGCCGAACAGTTGCGTGCGGGTCGGGCTGCGCAGACCGTCCGCGCCGATCACGACGTCGTGATCCGTCAGCGCGTCGAGGGCGGGAGCGGGGGTGCCGAACGAGATCATGCCGTCGGGGCGTGTCTCGGCGAGCGTGGCCAGCAGGGCGGGCCTCGACAGCAGGTAGGCGGTGCGGTCGCGGTTGTCGATGGTGCCGATCACGGATCCGTCGGGGCGCAGGAGCGAGCCGCGGTGCTGGGGTGATCCGAGGGTGCGGACGCGATCGCCCGCGCCGATCGCGTCCAGCGCGTCGAGGGCCTGCGGCCACATGCCGAGCGCGGTGCCGGACGTGGGCAGGGCGTCGGCCCGCTCGAACACGTCGACGTGCCAGCCGGCGCGGGACAGGTAGCGGGCGACGGCGAGTCCACCGATGCCGCCGCCGAGGACTGCTGCGGAGTGGGTCATGACCACTACGCTACTACGGGTGTAGTGAGTTTACTACCGATGTAGTGTCGGGAACATGGCTGACAAACGGGAGCAGGTGCTCGACGCCGCCATCGCGCTTCTCGGCACGAAGGGGGTCCGGGCGCTCACGCATCGCGGCGTGGACGAACTGGCCGGGATGCCACAGGGATCGACGTCCAACTACTTCCGCAGCCGGGGCGCGCTGCTCGAGGGGATCGTCACACGGCTCGTCGAACGTGACCGGGAGGACTGGGAGACGTTCGCGCACCTCCGGCCCGAGAGCAGGGATGCGCTGGTCGATGCGCTGGCTGCCTTCGTGAGATTCTCCACCGGTCCGGACCGGGTCCGGACGAGCGCGCGCTACGCACTGTTCGTCGAGGCCTCCGTCACGCCGGGGCTGGACGCGAAGATCGGCGCGGCCCGGCGCGCACTCGTGGAGTGGGGCGCGGGCATGCTGGAACACGTGGGTTCGCGAAACCCCGCCTCGGACGCCGTGGTGATCACCGACTACCTGGACGGTGTCATCCTTCACCAGCTCACCGTCCCGGATCTCGATTTCGATCCGACTGCGGGAATTACAGCGCTCCTCCGCGCGCTCACTTAACATGTACTCAGTGCAGTCGGACGAGGTCCGCCCTCGACAATGCCCAGTTCAGAGGGTAAATAGGCCAACCTAAGTTGTGTTTCGTCAGGGGTTCTGAATTATCGTTTTCGTTACACGTTGGACCCACGAAAGTCCGACCCGACCGAAAAGCCACGTCGCCTGGTGCGAGGACCACACCCAGCGTGCTGCAAAAGGGCGATAGCCGATCGGTGGTGCCGAGCACGTCGTGACGGCACCTGCATTGCAAGTTGATGGCCATCAGCGCTGCTGGTCGTCGGTGCATCTTTTGGCATACGAAGGCTAGGTATGAAGCAACTTCCAGGCCCCCAGGGGCTGTATCACCCGTCGAACGAGCACGACTCCTGTGGTGTCGCGTTCGTCGTGGACATGAAGGGCCGCCGCAGCAGGGACATCGTCGAAAAGGCGATCACCGCGCTGGTGAACCTCGAGCACCGTGGTGCCGCGGGCTCCGAACCCAACACGGGTGACGGCGCCGGCATCCTCCTCCAGGTCCCGGACAAGTTCTTCCGCGCCGTGGTCGACTTTCCGCTGCCCGCAGAAGGCACATATGCCACCGGCATCGCATTCCTGCCGCAGAGCAAGGCCGACGCGCAGCGTGCCGCCGAAGCCGTCGAGAAGATCGTCGAGAGCGAGGGCCTGAAGGTCCTCGGCTGGCGTGAGGTCGCGACCGACGACTCGTCGCTCGGCGCCCTTGCCCGCGACGCCATGCCGACGTTCCGGCAGATCTTCATCGGCAGCGAGAACGACGCCCTCAGCGGACTCGACCTCGAGCGCCGCGCCTACGTCGTCCGTAAGCGCACCGAGCACGAACTGGGCAGCGAAGGCGCAGGCAAGGACGGCCCCGGTCGCGAGACCGTGTACTTCCCGAGCCTGTCGAGCCAGACGTTCGTCTACAAGGGCATGCTCACGACCCCCCAGCTCAAGGGCTTCTACCTGGACCTGCAGGACGAGCGCCTCGAGTCGGCCCTCGGCCTCGTGCACTCGCGCTTCTCCACCAACACGTTCCCGTCGTGGCCGCTGGCCCACCCGTTCCGGCGCGTGGCCCACAACGGTGAGATCAACACCGTCACCGGCAACGAGAACTGGATGCGTGCCCGTGAGGCGCTCATCGACAGCGACATCTTCGGCGGTCGCGATCAGTTGGAGAAGATTTTCCCGGTCTGTACGAAGGGTGCCAGCGACACGGCGCGCTTCGACGAGGTGCTCGAGATGCTGCACCTCGGTGGCCGCAGCCTGCCGCACGCCGTGCTGATGATGATCCCGGAAGCCTGGGAACGGCACGAGAGCATGGACCCCGCACGCCGGGCGTTCTACCAGTACCACTCGTCGCTCATGGAACCGTGGGACGGACCGGCGTCGGTGTGCTTCACCGACGGCACCGTCATCGGCGCCGTCCTCGACCGGAACGGCCTGCGCCCGTCCCGCCTCTGGGTGACCGACGACGACCTCGTCGTCATGGCGTCCGAGGTCGGCGTCCTGCCGATCGACCCGGCCACCGTCGTGAAGAAGATCCGGCTGCAGCCCGGCCGCATGTTCCTCGTCGATACCGCCGAGGGTCGCATCATCAGCGACGACGAGATCAAGTCGGAACTGGCCGCCGAGCACCCCTACCAGGAGTGGCTCGATCAGGGTCTGACCCACATGAACGACCTGCCGGACCGCCCGTACACCTACATGTCGCACGAGCGCGTCGTTCTGCGTCAGCAGATGTTCGGGTACACCAACGAGGAGGTCAACCTCCTCGTCAAGCCGATGGCGATCTCCGGTGCCGAGGCTCTCGGCTCCATGGGTACCGACACTCCGATCGCCGTGCTGTCGTCGCGGTCGCGGATGCTGTTCGACTACTTCTCGCAGCTGTTCGCGCAGGTCACGAACCCGCCGCTCGACGCCATCCGCGAGGAGGTCGTCACCAGCCTCGGCGGCACCATCGGCCCCGAGCACGACCTGCTGCACCCCACCGCGGAGTCCTGCCGGCAGATCTTCCTGCCGCAGCCGATCCTGCACAACGACGACCTGTCGAAGCTCATTCACGTCAACGACGACGGCGAATTCCCGAACTTCCGCAGCGTCATCGTCCGCGGTCTGTACCCGGTGGCCGAGGGCGGAGCGGGCCTGCGCAAGGCCCTCGACGACGTCCGCTACCAGGTGTCGGAGGCCATCGCCGGTGGTGCGCGCCTCGTCGTCCTGTCCGACCGTGAGTCGAACGAGACGTACGCGCCCATCCCGTCGCTGCTGCTGACGTCGGCCGTGCACCACCACCTGGTGCGCGAGAAGACCCGCACCAAGGTCGGTCTCATCGTCGAGGCCGGCGACGCCCGCGAGGTGCACCACATGGCGCTCCTCATCGGTTTCGGTGCGGCGGCGGTCAACCCGTACATGGCGTTCGAGACCGTCGACGAGGCCGTCCGCAACAACGAGTTGCAGGGCGTCACCCTCGACAAGGCCATCCAGAACTACATCAAGGCCGCGGGCAAGGGTGTGCTCAAGGTGATGTCCAAGATGGGCATCTCCACCCTGGCGTCCTACACCGGCGCCCAGCTGTTCCAGGTCATCGGCCTGTCGCAGGAACTGGTCGACGAGTACTTCACCGGCCTGCAGTCGAGCCTCGGCGGCATCGGCCTCGACCAGATCGCCGCCGACGTCGCCGTCCGCCACGCGAACGCGTACCTGGACCGTCCCGAGGAGCGCGCGCACCGCGAGCTCGAGGTGGGCGGCGAGTACCAGTGGCGTCGTGAGGGCGAGTACCACCTGTTCAACCCGGACACGGTGTTCAAGCTGCAGCACTCCACGCGCACCGGGCAGTACGAGGTGTTCAAGGAGTACACGAAGCTGGTCGACGACCAGTCCGAGCGCCTCGCAGCGCTGCGCGGCCTCTTCGAGTTCAAGAAGGGCGTGCGCGAGCCCGTCCCGCTGGACGAGGTCGAGCCCGCCACCGAGATCGTCAAGCGCTTCTCGACCGGTGCGATGAGCTACGGCTCCATCTCCGCCGAGGCGCACGAGACGCTCGCCATCGCCATGAACCGCCTCGGCGGTCGCTCCAACTCCGGTGAGGGCGGCGAGAGCCCGGCCCGGTTCACGCCGGACGAGAACGGTGACTGGCGCCGGTCCGCGATCAAGCAGGTCGCGTCGGGACGCTTCGGTGTCACGTCGCACTACCTGACGAACTGCACCGACATCCAGATCAAGATGGCGCAGGGAGCGAAGCCCGGTGAGGGCGGCCAGCTGCCGGCGCACAAGGTGTACCCGTGGGTGGCCGAGGTCCGGCACTCCACGCCCGGCGTTGGGCTGATCTCGCCGCCGCCGCACCACGACATCTACTCGATCGAGGATCTCGCGCAGCTGATCCACGACCTGAAGAACGCCAACCCGCAGGCCCGGATCCACGTGAAGCTGGTGTCCGAGGTCGGTGTCGGCACCGTCGCCGCGGGTGTGTCCAAGGCACACGCGGACGTCGTGCTGATCTCCGGTCACGACGGTGGCACCGGTGCCACCCCGCTGACGTCGATGAAGCACGCGGGCGCCCCCTGGGAGCTGGGCCTCGCCGAGACCCAGCAGACGCTGCTGCTGAACGGTCTGCGCGACCGCATCGTCGTGCAGGTCGACGGCCAGCTCAAGACGGGCCGCGACGTCATGGTCGCCGCGCTGCTCGGTGGCGAGGAGTTCGGTTTCGCGACCGCGCCGCTGGTGGTGTCGGGTTGCATCATGATGCGGGTCTGCCACCTCGACACCTGCCCCGTGGGTGTCGCGACGCAGAACCCGGTGCTGCGCAAGCGGTTCAACGGCAAGCCGGAGTTCGTGGAGAACTTCTTCCTCTTCATCGCCGAAGAGGTGCGCGAGCTTCTCGCGGAGCTCGGCTTCCGCACCCTCGACGAGGCCGTCGGGCAGGTGGACGTCCTCGACACCACGAAGGCGCTCGCGCACTGGAAGGGCAGCAAGGCCGGCAACCTCGACCTGTCGCCGATCCTGCACGAGACCGAGTCGGCGTTCATGGACCAGGACCTGTACTGCACGGGCACCCAGGATCACGGCCTCGACAAGGCGCTCGACCAGCAGCTGATCGTCCAGAGCCGCAACGCTCTCGACAAGGGCGAGAAGGTCACGTTCGAGTCGCCGATCACCAACGTCAACCGGACGGTCGGCACCATGCTCGGCCACGAGGTGACGAAGGCGTACGGCGGCGACGGACTGCCGGACAACACGATCGACATCACGTTCACCGGTTCGGCCGGTAACAGCTTCGGTGCGTTCGTCCCCAAGGGCATGACCCTGCGCCTGCACGGCGACGCCAACGACTTCGTCGGCAAGGGCCTGTCCGGTGGACGCCTCGTGGTGCGCCCGCCGCTGGAGACCGCGCCCGGGTTCGTCGCCGAGGACAACATCATCGGCGGCAACGTGATCCTGTTCGGTGCCACGAGCGGTGAGGCTCTGCTCCGCGGTGTCGTGGGCGAGCGGTTCGCGGTCCGCAACTCCGGTGCCACCGCCGTCGTCGAAGGTGTCGGCGACCACGGTTGCGAATACATGACCGGCGGAAAGGTCGTCATCCTCGGTGCGACGGGACGCAACTTCGGTGCCGGCATGTCCGGTGGTGTCGCGTACGTCTACAACCCCGACAAGGCGTTCGAGGACAACCTGAACACCGAACTGGTGGATCTCGAGGACCTGACGGGTGACGACTTCACCTGGCTGAAGTCCGCCATCGAGCGTCACCGCGACGAGACGGGCTCCGAGGTTGCCGCGCGCATCCTCTCCGACTGGTCGCAGCAGGTCAATCATTTCGCGAAGGTCATGCCCCGCGATTACAAGAAGGTGCTCCTGGCCATCGAGGCCGCGAAGAAGGATGGAAAGAACGTGGACGAGGCAGTGATGGAGGCAGCTCGTGGGTGATCCAAGCGGCTTCCTGAAGCACACGTCGCGCGAACTTCCGGTTCGCAGGCCGGTGCCGTTGCGTCTGCTCGACTGGAGCGAGGTCTACGAGGAGTTCTCGTCGGACACCCTGAAGACTCAGGCCAGCCGGTGCATGGACTGCGGTATCCCGTTCTGCCACAACGGCTGTCCGCTGGGGAACCTGATTCCCGAGTGGAACGACCTGGTGTACAAGGACCGGTGGCACGACGGCATCGAGCGTCTGCACGCGACCAACAACTTCCCGGAGTTCACCGGGCGGCTGTGCCCCGCACCCTGTGAGGCGTCGTGCGTCCTGGGCATCAACCAGGACCCCGTCACCATCAAGCAGGTCGAGGTCGAGCTCATCGACCGTGCCTTCGACGAGGGCTGGGTCAAGCCGGTGCACCCGACGCGTTCGACGGGCAAGAAGGTCGCCGTCGTCGGTTCCGGTCCCGCGGGTCTCGCTGCAGCGCAGCAGCTGACGCGCGCCGGGCACATGGTCACCGTGTTCGAGCGGGCCGACCGCATCGGCGGGCTGCTGCGGTACGGCATCCCCGAGTTCAAGATGGAGAAGCGGCACATCGACCGCCGCCTCGACCAGATGAACTCCGAGGGCACCGTCTTCAAGACGGGTGTCAACGTGGGTGTCGACATCACCGCGGACGCACTGCGCGCGCAGTTCGACGCCGTGGTCCTGGCCGGCGGTGCCACCGAGGCCCGCGACCTGCCGATCCCCGGCCGCGAGCTGGACGGCATCCACCAGGCGATGGAATTCCTGCCGATCGCCAACCGCGTGCAGCTCGGCGATCTGGAGCAGCCGACCATCACCGCGGAGGGTAAGAAGGTCGTCATCATCGGCGGCGGTGACACCGGCGCGGACTGCCTGGGCACCTCGCACCGTCAGGGTGCCGAGAGCGTTCACCAGTTCGAGATCATGCCGAGACCGCCCGAGACCCGCGCCGAGCACACCCCGTGGCCGACGTACCCGTTGATGTACCGCGTCGCGTCCGCTCACGAGGAAGGCGGCGAACGCCTCTTCTCCGTGAACACGGAACGGTTCGTCGGTGCCGACGGCAAGGTGACCGCACTGAAGGCCCACGAGGTCGAGATGAAGTCGGGTCGTTTCGAGAAGGTCGAGGGCTCGGACTTCGAGCTCGAGGCCGACCTCGTCCTGCTGGCGATGGGCTTCGTCGGACCCGAGAAGCCGGGCCTGCTCACGGATCTCGGCGTCGACCTCAACGAGCGCGGCAACGTCGCCCGCTCCGCGAAGTGGGCCACCAACGTCGACGGTGTCTTCGTGGCCGGCGACATGGGACGCGGACAGTCGCTCATCGTGTGGGCCATCGCCGAGGGTCGCTCCGCGGCCGCAGCGGTCGATACGTACCTCGAGGGCAAGACGGCGCTGCCGTCTCCGATCGAGACCACCACCGCCCCGCAGCGGTAGCTGTAACCGCCAGTACAATCCGCACCCCGGTAGGTTTTCCTACCGGGGTGCCGGTTTATCGTGCGGGGGTCACGTTCGGTCGGTAACGTTCATTTACCGATCGTGCATCTTTAGGTCACGTCGTCCTGGCAGCATCCCGTCTGCTGGACGGCGAAGGGGAGAACAGGTTGATGCCATGGCAATGAGACGGGTTATCGCATTCTTGACCGCAGTGGCCGCTGCCGCGGCCATCCCGGTGGTGTCGGGGGTGGTGGGTACGAGCGCAGTGGCGAACGCGGACCCCTGCCCGAGCCTGTACGTGGTCGCCATTCCGGGGACGTGGGAAACGTCCACCAAGGCCAATGTCAAGCCGACTCCGGGTCTGCTGTCCGCGGTCACCAACGGCCTGCCGTCGTCGATCCGCACCGATTACGTCACGTACGCCGCCACGGCGTTCCCGTGGGAGTCGGACGTGTACGGGCGCTCGAAGGCGCAGGCGGTCACCAACGCCAAGGGCATGTTGTCGTCGATGGCGCAGCAGTGCCCGGACACGAAGCTGTCGATCATCGGCTACAGCCAGGGCGCCGACGCCGCGGGTGATCTCGCCGCGGAGATCGGCACCGGCCTCGGTGTCGTTCCGGCCGACAAGATCGCGGCCGTCGGACTCGTCTCCGATCCGCGGCGGTCGCCGACCGACGCCCTCGTCGGCCCCGCCGTGGCCGGCAGCGGCGCCGGCGGTCCCCGCATCGGCGGGTTCGGCTGGGTCAGCCAGAACACGCGCACGTTCTGCGCGTACGGCGACCTGTACTGCTCCACGCCGAAGGACGACTTCGTGACACGGTTCGCGGGCTTCCTCGCGCAGACGTCGGATCCGACGCCGTCGCTGTTCGGCCGGTACCAGGAAGAGGCCCTCGCGATCTGGAACGATCTCCTCGCGGTCGGCGGTGTGCCCGCGCTGATGGCTCAGCTGGACGAGCCGTCCAACGAGAAGCGCATCGACGAACTCGAGCAGTTCTACAAGTCGCAGGCCCACCAGGACTACACCAGCTACGCCGTCGACGGTGCGGGTACGCCCGCCACGACGTGGCTGAGGAACTGGTTGCGCGACATCGCGTGACTTCCACCGAAGGCGGCGGGGGATGATGTCCAGCGTGACTGACACCCCCGCCGCCTTCGTCGGCTACGACGCCTTCGTGACCGTCCGGTGGTCCGACATGGACGCCTTTCAGCACGTCAACCACGCACGGATGGTGACGCTGCTGGAGGAGGCCCGGATCGACTGGCTGCTCAGTGAGGGCAGCGAGAACTCGTCGCTCATCACGAGCGCGTTCATCGCCGACATCCACGTGAAGTACCGGGCGCAGTTGCGGCATTCCGACAGCCCGCTGCGGGTCACGATGTGGATCGCCCAGCACCGGGCCGTCGATTTCACGATCGGCTACGAGGTTCGTGGCGCCCGTGCCGCGCTCACCGACCCGCCCGCCGTCACCGCGACCACGCAGATGGCCGTCGCGGACGTCGATGCCCAGCGGCTACGCCGCATCACTCCCACCGAGCGCGAGTACCTGGCCCGCTGGTCCCGCACGTGAGCGGCAAAGTGTGTTCCCGCACGCTTTCCCACTCACCTACGCAGGTGAGTGGGAATGTGTGTTCCGGGACGCTTTCCCACTCACGTGCGGAGGGCGTTGGGGGCCGGTAGGGGAACGTCGGGATCGAGGACGACGCCGCGGCCGCGCATGGTGGTGTCGACCAGTGCCCACGCCCACGCGGCGAGCTGTTCGGTCAGGGTGCCGACGTCGGTGCCGCCCGGTCGTTCGATCCAGTCCACCGCCACCGACTCGACCATCCCGATCAGCGCGTTGGCCAGAGGCGTCGCGGTGGCAGGGGTGCCGAGCGCATCCAGGTAGGGGCGGAGCATGTCGGCGACGGCGGTGGTGATGGCCCGTCGCACCTCTTCGGCGGCGGGGGAGAACGACATCAGGTAGCGGTACAGGTTGGCGTGTTCGGTGACCCAGTCGAGGTGGGTGCGGGCGGCGCGGGTGAGGATCGCGTGCGGCGCGCCGTCGATGGTGATCACGGGCGCGTATTCGAGGAGCATCATCGCGGCGACCCGGCGTGCGACGGCGTTCCGGAGGTCGGTGCTGTCTTCGAAGTGCCGGTAGATGCGCGTGCGCGCGACCTCGGCGTAGACGGCCATCGTCGCGACCGACACGTCGGGACCTTCTTCGGCGATGGCGACGAGTGCTCGTTCGACGAACTCCGAGCGCCGCTTCTCGCGTTGGCCGCGCCAACGGGCAGCGCGCCCGTCACCGGCGTCTTGCTGGGGGTTCGTCATCGAATCGAATCGTAGTCTTCCCTGCGGCGGTGTTTCCGTATAGCGTCACCAGTATGCGGTACATCGATGTACCACACACTCTGCAGCTCGGACGCCGACACGTTGGGAACACCGCCTTGTCCATTCAGCTCTGCCTGTCCGGCCCCCGCACGCCCGGGCGTTCGATGATCGGGTTGCGCAGCACCACGGTGATCGTCGTCCCGCCCCCGATGGCGTTCGAATACCTCGCCGACGCGGAGACCGTGCTCGGCCCGGTCACGCTGCCGTCCCGCGGCCGGATCACCGCGTCGGATCCGGGTCGCCGCCTCGTCGTCGAGGCCGATCACGGCGTGCACGAATCGGTCTGGACGTTCGCCGCCCTCAGCGAGGACGAAACGGAACTCACCGTCGACTTCCGCTACCACTCACCCGGCAGGCCGGCCGGACAACTGCTCGGCGGGGTGGCCGCACCGGTCGTGTGGCAGGCGTTGCGCCGCGCGCAGGTCGCGTTGAAGGACCGGATGGAAACCCTCTACTACGAGCCCGCCGACCGGGCCGGTCTCGACCGAAGGAGAGCATGACGTGGGATTCTCGGCAGCGGGCCGGACGGTCCTGATCACCGGGGCGGCAATGGGGATGGGACGGCTCTTCGCCCCCCTCGCGGCCGCCGACGACGCCGCCGCGGTCGTGTTGTGGGACATCGACGCCGACGGGCTCGAACGCACCGCACAGGAGCTGCGCGAATCGGGGTGTGCTGTCAGCGCGCAGGTCGTCGACGTCGCAGACCTCGACTCGGTCCGCACCGCGGCCGCCGAGGTCCGGGGTGCGTTCGGCCCTCCCGACGTGCTCGTCAACAACGCCGGGGTGGTGCGCGGCAAGTACTTCTGGGAGCACGACCACGAGTCGGACACGAAATTCGTGATGGACGTCAACACGCTCGCGCCGATGTACGTCACCAACGAGTTCCTGCCCGCCATGATCGAGGACCGGGGCCGGGAGTGCCGCATCGTGAACATCGCGTCGGCCGCCGGGACCGTCGCGACGCCGAGAATGGCGGTGTACGCGGCGTCGAAATGGGCCGTCCTGGGGTGGAGCGATTCGCTGCGACTCGAACTGGTCCAGGCCGGCCACGGGCACGTCAAGGTCACGACGGTGTGCCCGAGTTACATCTCGACCGGCATGTTCGACGGCGTGAAGAACCCGCTGTTCGCCCCGATCCTCAGCCCGGAAGAGGTCACGGTCCGGTCGTGGCAGGCGATGCGGCAGGGCACGCCGCTGCTGATGCTGCCGCGGTCGCTGTACCTGTCGCGGGTCGCGAAAGCCGTCCTGCCGGTGCGTGCCTGGGACCGCCTGGCCGACCGGCTCGGTGTCTATCACAGCATGGACGCCTACACCGGCCGGGTGCAGGCGCCCACCCGCTGACCTGTCGGATCAGCCGAGGTCGAGGCGGGCGCCGAGCCGCATGCTGCCCGGTGCGAGGCGGCTCAGCGCGCGCCCGAACCTGGCTTCGGACGTGACGGGGACGACGGCCTTGTCGGACTTGACGGCCTTCACGATCTGGGTCGCCACCCGGTCCGGGGTGAAACCGCGTTTGCGATAGAGCTTGTCGGTGCGGTCGCGCATCTTCGCCTGCTCCTCCGGGGTGGCGCCGGCGAAGTCGGTGGCCTGGATGATGTTGGTGTGGACGAGTCCCGGGCAGATGGCGCTGACGCCGATGCCGTGATTCACCAATTCCGCTCGGAGACAATCCGAGAGCATGAACACGGCGGCCTTGCTCGTCGCGTACGCCGTGAGCCGCTTCTGCGGCGTGAACGCCGCGGCGGACGACAGGTTCACGATGTGCCCGCCGGTTCCGCGTTCGATCATCTGCTCGGCGAACGCGCGGCAACCGTAGACGACACCCCAGAAGTTCACGTCCATCACCCGCTCGAAGTCCTTCTGCGGCGTCTTCGTGAACGTGCCCGAATATCCGATTCCGGCGTTGTTGATCACGACGTCGGGGGTGCCGTGCTCGGCCTGCACCGTCTCCGCGAAGCGCTGCACCTCGTCCTCCACCGCGACATCCACCTGATACGCGTGGGAGCCGCCACCGAAGATGGCGACGGCGCCGCCGCCCTTCATCTGGGCGGAGTTGATGAGATCGGAGGTCTGCTGCGCGGATTCGAGATCGCGATCGGCGACCACCACCACGGCACCTTCGGACGCGAACGCCAGCGCGGTCTCGCGCCCGATCCCACTGCCGCCGCCGGTGACGACGACGAGAGTGCCGTCGAGATCCCGCAGACGGTGATGCTTCCGTGCACCGCTGCGCCAGGCCCTGACTTCGCCGAGAAGACTCATGTGACCATCTTGTCCGAGTACGGTCGTTTGTGTGCTGATCTGGTACGTCAGCTATGGGTCGAACATGGCTGCGACGCGTCTGACCTGCTACCTGCGTGGTGGGCGCCCGGCCGGGGGCAACCTCGTGCACGCGGGCGCCCGCGACGCGCGCGCTCCACGGGCGTCGATGCCGGTGGTGATACCCGGCACGGTGTTCTTCGCGGGAGAGTCGCGGATCTGGGGCGGTGGCCGCGCGTTCTACGACCCCGACGCACCCGGCACCGTCGCGGCCCGCGCCTTTCTGGTGACGCGGGAACAGTTCGAGGACATTCACGCGCAGGAACCCGCCTGCTACGACCGCCTGGTCACGGTCGGATCCCGCAACGGCGTCCCCATGCGCACGTTCACCACCCGCGCCCGCGGCGACGTCGTCGCCAGGAATGCGCCCGCGCCCGCCTATCTCGCGACCATCGCGGACGGTCTCCGTGAGGCGCACGGCTGGGACGAACCGAAGGTCACCGATTATTTGACGCGACTTCGGGTTTCCTAGCCGACCCAACTGTGCTTACGTGAGACGGGCCACACGAGGTGGCGTTCACGAAAGGGAGTCGATGTCCGATCTGCATGTCGTAGCGACCATTCCTGCCAAGCCCGGCTCCGAGGACATTGTCGGCGGCGGACTGTCCGCGTTGGCCGCGGAGAGCCGCAAGGAGGAGGGCTGCATCTCGTACGAGGTCTTCGAATCGGCCGCGGTCGCGGGAACCTTCGTCACCGTGGAGGTGTGGACCGGCCAGGAGGCGCTCGACGCGCACATGCAGTCGCCGCACTTCCAGGCCGCACTCGGGACGTTCGGTGAGCACCTCGCCGGGGCACCGGGAATCCACCCGCTGAAGCCGGTTTCCTAGAGTCACATTTCGTGACCACACCACTCACCGTCATCGCCCCCGAAGGTCCGGTCCGCGGCGGCGTCGTCGTCATCCAGGAGGCGTTCGGCGTCACCGAGCACATCGTCGACGTCTGCCGTCGTTTCGCCGTGGCCGGGTATCACGCCGTCGCGCCGCACCTGTTCCACCGGAACGGGGATCCGGTGCTGGCCTACGACGACCTGAAGTCGGCGATGTCGCTGATCGGTGAGCTCACCGCGGAGCACATCGACGAGGACGTCGACGGGGCCGTCGCGGCTCTGTCGGCGGCCTCGATCGAACCGCGGAACACGGCGATCGTCGGATTCTGCATGGGCGGGACGGTCGCGTTCCACACGGCGACCCGCCTCGACCTGGGCGCGGCGGCGAGTTTCTACGGCGGCGGCATCGCGAAGGGGCGGTTCGGGTATCCGACGCAACTCGACGCCGCCGGCCGTCTCCGGACGCCGTGGCTGGGCCTGTTCGGCGACCGCGATAAGGGGATCCCGGCCGAGGAGGTCGAGGAACTGCGCACCGCCGCCGCCCACGCACCGGTCGACACCGACATCGTCCGCTACCCCGAGGCCGAACACGGCTTCCACTGCGACGACCGGCCCGCCGTGTACGACGAGGCGGCCGCCCGGGACGGATGGGCGCGAACGCTGCAGTGGTTCGGCACCCACGTCGACGGAACACGCGCAGCCGGAACCGACTGATCGCCGCCGAATCTCCTCGGGTGTACGGCAACGCGACATTCGTCCACGAATCAGACAGATCACGGCGTGTTGCGTTCGCCGCGTCTCGGGCGCCGCGTTTCCGCAGGTTTCGACGCCGGTGCGTCGCCGGGAATACGATGTGCGTCACAGGAGTACGTCGAAAACCCGCCTGACGTGGCGTCCGGTCTCCTTCCTGCGCGAGACCCGTAATCGAACCGTTATAGTCGGCGGCATGACTTCAGTTCTCGGTGTATCCGTCGGCGCCAGCGCGGTGCGCTTCGCGTGCCACGACGCCGTGAGCCTCGAAACCCCGACCTTCCAATCACGGTCGGTGACCGCAACACTCGAACGACCGGCGGAACTGGCCGCCGAGTCCATCGGGACGGTGCTCGCCGAGCGGGACGAGGCCGACGAGGTGGAGGCCATCGGCGTCGCGTACCAGGACGACGCGCAGGCCGGTGCCATGCAGGCCGCGATGGCGCGGCTGCAGATCGGCAACTTCCAACTGGTCCCCGAAGTCACCGCCGCGCTGCAGATGCTGGAGATGTCCGGGGAACTCGGCGACCACGCCACGCTCGTGTTCTACGACCTCGGCAGTTCGGGTCTCACCGTCACCGTCCTCGACCGCGACACCGGCATGGTGCTGAGCAGTGCCCGCTCGGATCAGATCAGCGGCGACCTCGTCGACCGGCTGATCTGCGACAACCAACTCGAACTTCACCGCTTCGCGCACCCCGCCGACGCTGCGGCCGCCTTCGCGCTCGCCGCGCGGTGCCGCGACGCGAAAGAGCAGCTGTCCAGCAACGGCGCCGTGTGCATGCCCGGCGAGGGCGGTCTGCTGCTTTTGTCGCAGGACACCTTCGATTCGCTCATCGTGGGTCCCGTCGAGACGTCGGCGCGCCTCACGCGTGAGGTCATCCGCCGCTCGGGACGCGTCCCCGACGCCGCGGTGCTGATCGGCGGCGGCGCGCACATTCCCTTGGTCGCGTCGGTGATGGAGTCCTGGCTCGACCTTCCCGTGATCGTCCCCGCGCAGCCCGAATTGGTGGCGGCCGAGGGTGCGGCCCTGCTGGCGCTCCCGACGTTCGACGAGTTCCTGGTACCTCTGCCCCAGCCGGAGCACGAGCCGGAGCCGGCGCACGAGCCGGAACTGGAGCTGGAACCCGAACCGGAACCGGAACCGGAGACGCAGGCCCTGTGGGCCTCGTCCCCGCACTCGAACTCGGACGAGGTGATCGCCCCGGCCCGGAAGCGTCGTGGTGTCGTCCTCGCAGGCGTTGGCGTGGTCGCCGCGGTCGGTCTCGGACTCGGCTTCGGCATCGACCTTCTGCAGGGTTCCGAGGAGGACGCGCAGCCGGCCGCGACGCAGGCGACGACGGAGGCGCCCGCCGCGCAGCAGGCGGCACCGCCGCAGCCCACGACGACCGCGGAAGTCCCCGCGCCCGTGGAGGCGGCTCCGTCGGTGGTCGACGAGCAGCCGGTGATCCCGCCGCAGACCGAGGTGCGCAGCACGTACCAGCCGCAGACGTGGATGCAGAGTCCGACGCAGGCGCCGGCCGCTCCCGACACGCAGAGCGTCGCGCCGACCGACACGTCGGCTCCGCCGACGACGACGGAACCCGCTCCGCTGATCCCGGGTCTGCCGCAGTTCCAGATGCCGACGATTCCGCCGCCCGCTCCGTTGGAATTGCCGCGGATCCCCGGGCTCTGATCCGTTATAACGACGGCGGTCGTCGCGAGGCCCCGACATGCTTGTCGTGACCAAACCGTTATAGTCTGGTCATGGTTTCAGTTCTGGGTGTATCGGTCGGTGCCAGCGCGGTGCGCGTGGCGTTCCCGGACGACGAGGGGGCCGTATTCCGGTCGTTTCCCGTGGATTCTGCTCACACCCACCCGGAACAGCTGGTTGCCGATTCCATCGAAACGGTGATGGCCCAATGCCCTGCCGCCGACGAGGTGCAGGCGATCGGTGTCGCGTATCGCGATCAGGCGCAAGCCGCTGCCGTGCAGGCCGCGATGGGCGACTGCCGGCTGGTCCCGGAGGTGACGGCGGTGCTCCGGCAGCTCGAGGCGTCGGGACAGCTCGACGACCATTCGACGCTCGTGTTCTACGACCTCGGCAGTTCCGGCCTCACCGTCACGGTCGTCGACCGGCTCACCGGGGAGGCCCTCGCCGCGGCACGGACCGAGGAGATCAGCGGCGACGGCATCGACCGCTTGATCCGCGACCACCAGCTCGAGCAGGAACGCATTGCCCGCCCGGTCGACGAGGCCGCGGAGTGGGCGCTTACCGAGCGCTGCCGGCGGGCCAAGGAGGAACTGTCCACGAACACCGCGGTCTGCGTGCCCGGCGACGGCGGTCTGCTGCTGCTCTCGCAGGACAATCTCGATTCGCTCATCGTCCGCCCGGTGGAGGCGTCGGCGCGCCTGGCGCGTGAAGTGATCGACTCGTCCGGACGCAGACCGGACGCGGTGGTTCTGATCGGGGGCGGCGCGCACATCCCGCTGGTGGCGTCGCTGATGGAGTCGTGGCTCGCGCTCCCGGTGATCGTGCCCGCACAACCCGAACTGGTCGCGGCGGAAGGTGCCGCGGTGCTGGCGCAGGAGTACTCGGGCCGGGTCGGGGCCCCGTCTGCCGCCGGGAAGTTCGCCAAGCCGGTGATCCGGGCCGGTGCGTTGGCCGGTGGTGCGCTGGCGGTCGTCGCGGTGATCGGTCTCGGTCTCGGTTACGGCAACCAGTTGCGGGGCGCGGAGGGCGAAGCGCAACCCGCCGCCACGCAGCCGAGCGCGGAGGAGGCGTCACCGTCGCCCGCGCCGTCGCCGGTGGCGCCGCCGCCGGCCGCGGTGTCGATTCCGGAGCCGGCCCAGGAGGAGGCGAGTGTGCCGGAACCGGCGCCCGCACCGGCCCCCGCCCCGCGGCCCCTCATTCCCGGTCTGCCGCAGATTCAGCTGCCGACCCTCCCACCGCCCCCGCCGCTACCGCCGCTGCCCCGGATTCCGGGCCTCTAGCGGATCGGGGCGGGTGCTACCGGCGCAGCATGTCCCGGACGTGGCCGGTCTCGTTGACCGACGCGACCCGTCGCTCGCCGTTGCGGGAGACGAGCACCCGCGTGACGGACACGTACTCGATCGGGAACACGAGAGGCCGGTCGAGGCCGAGAAGCTGCTGCAGGAACACGTTGACGACGCCGCCGTGGGCGAACACCGCGACGGTGTCCTCGTGGCCGGACTCGTCGACGATGCGGCCGAGGGACTCGAACACCCTGGTGCGGAATGCGTCGGCGTCGACAGACTCGGGGAACTCGCCTGCCCGGATGCGGGCGTAGGCCTCCGGTGCCCGTGCCTCCGCTTCGTGGAACGGGATGTAGTGGTCGAGGTCGTAGTCGTATTCCGCGAGCCCGACGTATTCGGTGACGGGAAGGTTGAGCGCCTCGGCGACCGGCGCCGCCGTCTCGAGTGCGCGGCGTTGCGGGCTGCTCACGATCCGGGCGATGCGGTACGGGGCCAGCGCGGCGGGCAGCCGCTTGGCCTGGGCGTGACCTTCCTCGGTCAGTGCGGGGTCCGCGCGCCCGTCGGACGCGGTGACGAGCTCGGGCAGCGCGTGGCGGATCAATAGCAGTTGCACGCAGCTCAGCTTGCCAGCTCCCGCACCAGCGCCGCGATCTGGCCGGGCTGATCGATCATCGCGTGGTGGTGCGCGGGGCGCACGACGCGGAACGTGGCGCCCAGGAAGTGCGCGAACTGCTTCTGCGTGCGGATCCACGCCGACCCCCAGGGCGTCGGGCGTCCGGTGTGGGCGGCGGCCACGACGGCGGGCGCCGTGATCGTCGTGGTCTCGCGCAGCGCGGCCAGTTCCTGGGCCAGTGCCGGGTACGACGCGTTCTCGACGATCGAGGATTCGAGGTATGCGGGCTCGCGGTAGATCCGTGCAACCCACCGGCGGGTGTCGGGGGCGATCCCGCCGGGTGGGGTCGAATGGTTCAGGACCCGGCGGACCGTGGGGCCGAGAAGTTTCTGCAGTCCCACCGCGCTGGCCGCCCGGGCCACCCGCCTGCCTGCCGTGACGCGCCACCGGGTCGGGATCAGGCGGTGCGGGCGGGTGGTGACGGTGGCGTCGAGCAGGATCACGCCGCCGGTCCGCTCGGGGTACAGCCGCGCGAACGCCTCGACGTAGATGCCGCCGAGCGAGTGGCCGACGACCACCGCCGGCGTGGTCACCCGAAGCGCGTCGAGAACGCCGGCGATTCTGTCGGCCTCACCGCGAGCGGACGGCCGCTCGGCGGACGGCGGACTGAGTCCGTACCCGGGTCGATCGATCCGCACGACGAGGCAGGTCTCGGACAGCAGTTCGACCACGTCGTCCCAGTCGAACCAGTTCCCGCCGAGGCCGCCGTAGAGGACGACGGGTGGGCCGTCGCCGTCGATCACCACGTGTACTCCCGCGACCATTTCCCCAGGACGTTTCACGTGGAACCATCCCTTTCCGGGGTGACGTGAATCACGCTGAGCGCCACGAAGATCAGCCACCCGCAGAACGCGAGCAGTTGGACGCGCTGGCCGAGCCCGAGCCAGGCGTCCTGTTGGCCGCGCAGTCCGGCGGCCGTCAGCGTCCACACCGTGCCCCCGACGAACACGATCGCCACGGCCCCGCCGGTCAGTTTCAACCAGGTCGGCCAGCCGTACCGGAACGCGGCCAGCAGGAACGCGAGGCACGACACCACGGCTCCCGTCGACGCGGACGCGCTGGTCATGGCGTGTAGATCGTGGGTGAGCGGCAGGTGCCCGGCGGATTCGCGCGCGGCGCACACGGCGTCGGTGGTGGCCGCGCAACTCATCGGCAGGCGCGAATCGGCGACGGTCGCGGCAGCGAACACGATCAGCGCGACCCACCCGACCGCCGTCACCCAGCCCTGGGAGTACCGCGACAGTCCGAGCACCCCGGCCACGGCGACGATGCATCCGGTCACCAGGTCGCCGGTCCGGAACCAGAATCCGTACGGCTGGTCCGCGGCGGCGAGTTCGCTCGCGAACCCCCGCAGTGGATCGATGCCGGTGTCGAGGACGAATTCGAGCAGCCACGACGCGTAGCCCACGGCGCCGAGGATCAGCAGTGCCGCGACGGCCACCCGGCCACGGGCGGTCATTGCCTCGGCTTGGCCAGGGGGAAGGCGAGGGTTTCGCGGATGCTGCCGCCGGTGATGAGCATGACCACCCGGTCGACGCCCATGCCGAGACCACCGGTCGGCGGCATGGCGTGTTCGAGCGCCTGCAGGAAGTCCTCGTCGAGTTCCATCGCCTCCTCGTCGCCGCCGGCCGCGAGCATCGACTGCTCGGTGAGGCGGTTCCGCTGATCGACCGGGTCGGTGAGTTCGCTGTAGGCGGTGCCGAGTTCGACGCCCCACGCGACGAGATCCCATTTGGCCGCGACCCCCGGAATCGTGGGGTGCGGACGCGTCAGCGGCGACATCGACGTGGGGAAGTTGGTGTAGAACGTGGGGAACTCGGTGTAGTCCTCCACCAGGTGCTCGTACATTTCCTGCGCCACGGCGCCGGCGTCCCACGCGGACTGGTACGGGATCTCGTGTTCGTCGCAGAGCCGGTGCAGTTCCGCGAGCGGTGTCTCGGGGGAGACGTCGACGCCGAGTTTCTCGGCGACCGCCTGGTGCATCGTCTTGACGGGCCAGTCGCCGGAGATGTCGACCTCCACGAGCGTGCCGTCGGGGCCCGGCCGCATGATGATCTCGCGCCCGTACGCCGCGACCGCCGCCGTCTGGATGAGCTCCCGGCACAGGACCATCATCTTCTCGTAGTCGCTGTGCGCCTCGTAGGCCTCGAGGATCGTGAATTCCGGGTTGTGCTTGAAATCGACGCCCTCGTTGCGGAAGACGCGGCCGATCTCGAACACCTTCTCCATGCCTGCGACGCACAGGCGTTTGAGGTACAGCTCCGGCGCGATCCGCAGGTACAGGTCCAGGTTGTAGGCGTTGATGTGGGTGAGGAACGGGGCCGCGTTGGCGCCGCCGTGCACCTGCTGCAGGATCGGGGTCTCCACCTCGAGGAATCCGCGGCCGCCGAGCGAATCGCGCAGCGACTTCACGACGGCGCTGCGGGCCTCGAGCAGGCGGCGGGCGTCCGAGTTGATGGCGAGGTCGACGTACCGCTGCCGCACCCGGGTTTCCGGGTCGGACAGGCCCTTCCACTTGTCGGGCAGGGGGTGCAGGCACTTGCCGGTCATGCGCCACTCGTTCGCGAGCAGCGACAGCGCACCACGACGGCTGTATCCGATGACGCCGGCGACCTCGACGAGGTCCCCGAGGTCGAATTCGGCGGCGAACGCCCGGATTCGGTCGGTACCCACCCGCGCCTCGTCGACGAGGATCTGGATGTCGCCGGACCAGTCCCGGACCACGGCGAACACGACGCCGCCGTAGTCGCGGATCCGGAGCAGGCGGCCGGCGATGCGGACGGTGGTCCCCTCCGGCGACTCCACGGCCTCGGACACCGTGTGGGACGGTGGGTACGCGACCGGGTAGGGGTCGATTCCCTGTTCCGCGAGGCCGGCCAACTTGTCGAGCCGGACGCGGACCTGCTCGGGACGTTTCGGTCCGGTCGCCGTCGGTGCGAGGCCCTCGCCGGGTGCGCTGCCGTCGGAGTGCAGTCCCTCGGCGGCGACGAGTGCGGCGGGGACCGCGGCGTGGTGGCCGGTGTGAGCGATGGCGTCGTGGGTTCCGGAGCGGCCGAACCGGGGCAACGTCACGAATCCTTCCGCGACCGCCGAGGCGAATCCGACGCGCAGCAGTTCCCGGTTGTCCTCGAAGCAGAGGAACCGCGGCACCCACTCCGGCTGGTACTTCACGTTGGACCGGTACAGCGCCTCGAGCTGCCACCAGCGGGAGAAGAAGACGAGGATCGAGCGCCAGATCCGCAGGATGGGTCCGGCGCCGATGCGGGAGCCCTCCTCGAAGACCGAGCGGAACACCGCGAAGTTCAGCGACACCTTGGTGATGCCGAATTGGTCGGAGGTGGTGGCCAGTTCGGACACCATCAGCTCGACCACCCCGTTGGGGGAGGTCGGCTTGCGGCGCATCAGGTCGAGCGAGACGCCCGTGGGTCCCCACGGAACCAGCGACAGGATGCCGTCGATCTCACCGTCCTCGGCGATGGCCTCCACGAGCAGGCAGTCGCCGTCGAGGCGGTCACCGAGCCGGCCGAGCGCCATCGAGAAGCCGCGCTCGGTCGCGGTGTCGCGCCAGGCGTCCGCGAGCCGGATGGCCTCGGCCATCTCCTCGGGGGGAACGTCGCGGTGCCTGCGGATCCGGACGGTGACGCCCTGGCGGCGGACGCGGGTCACGGCCTGGCGGACCTGCCGCATGTCGCGTCCGCTGAGGTTGAACTCGCGGGTGCGGAGGATCGCTTCGTCACCGAGTTGGAGGACGGTGAGACCGGCCTTGTTGTAGGCGGTGGCCCCGGTTTCGCTGGCGCCCATCACGGCGGTGGCCCAACCGTATTGGGATGCGAGTGCCTGCCACGCCTCGATCGCGTGCGGCCACGCCTCCGGGTCGCCGATCGGATCCCCGCTGGCCAGGCACACACCGAGTTCGACGCGGTACGTGATGGCCGCTTTCCCGCTCGGTGCGAATACGACGGCCTTGTCGCGGCGGGTGGCGAAGTAGCCGAGGGAGTCGTCGGCGCCGTACTGCAACAGCAGTCCCCGCAGCGCCGATTCGTCGTTGCCGGTGAGCGCGTTGTGGGAGCGCTGGGCGCGGAACAGGGTGATGACGGCGGCGAGGAGGGCGATCGCGCCGAACAGGCCGAGGAGGGTGTTGACGAATCCGTGCGGGCGACCGCTGAACTGTTCGTTGTCGGCGGCGGCGAGCGCGGTCACGCGGTTGAGCGCCCACAGGAAACGCTCGCCCTGCGGCAGGGTGCCGGGGAACAGTTCGACGAGTCCCCACCCGACGAGGGTGCCGATGGCGAGTCCGACGATGAGCACGCCCAGCGCTTTCCAGCCTGCGCCGCGCCGGACCCGGGTGTAGAACTCGGGCCGGGCCGCGATGAGGATGCCGATCAGCACCACCTGGACCACGGCGGCGACCATCGCGTTCACGTTCCGGTCGGTGATGCTCACGATCACGTTGGTGATCAGGATCAGAGTCAGATAGAGCGTCAGCAGCCACCACGCGATGCGCTTGCGGCTCGCGAGCGCCGCCGCGAGCAGCGCGACCACCAGCGCCCACGACAGGCTGGTGTCGGGGGCGTCGAAGTAGTAGGTGTCGATGTACTCCCGCGGCACGTGCACGTAGTAGCGCAGCACCGGTGAGATGCTCCACAGGAACACGAGCACCGAGAAGACGCCCAGGATCAGTCCCGCGATGTGGGGAACCTGGTGCAGGCGCCCGCTCTTCGAGCCGAGTGCGGGCCGGGGCCGTGGTGCGGTGGGGACGGCCGCCTCGGACGCGTGGTGTGTCTCGGTGCTAGCTGACATCGAGCGTTTCCTTCCCGGCGAGAGATACGTACCGATCACGGGAGACAGATGTTCCAGTGTTCAGTGTGAGCCGTCGGGCCGCGATTTGGGTGAAGAGGGAAGATAGAGGCATGTCCGACATTCACGACGCCGTGCCGATCCGCGACGAATCCATCCGTCTCGGCCAATTCCTGAAGCTCGCCAACCTCATCGAGTCGGGGGCCGAGGCGAAGGAAGTGATCGCCGACGGACTCGTGTCGGTGAACGGTGAGATCGAGGTGCGGCGGGGTCGGCAGTTGCGGGACGGGGACGTCGTGGAGATCGGTGGGATGACGGCCCGGGTGAGTTCTCAGTCCTGACGGGCGGCGGTCGCGAACCGCTGCAGGAACAGTGCCTCGGCGATGGCGAGGTTCTCGATTTCGCTGGGATCCACACTCTCGTTGGGGGCGTGGATGAGGCAGCGCGGTTCCTCCACCCCGATCAGGGCGATCTCCGCGGTCGGGATCACGGCGGAGAAGACGTTGCACAGCGGGATGGAGCCGCCCTGCCCGGCGGTTCCGAGGTCTGTCCCGAATGCCTCCTCCATCGCCGCGCCGAGGGCGGCGTAACCGGGACCGTCCGTGGTCGCGCGGAACGGGGAGCCGACTGCTTCGCGTTCCACCGTCACCCGCGCATTCCACGGTGCGGCGTTCTCGAGGTGCGCGGCGAGGGCGTCCTGCGCCCTCTGCGGGTCCATCCCGGGCGGCACCCGCAGGTTGAGGCGGGCCGAGGCGCGTGGCGCAATGGCGGCGGCGGAGCCGACCACGGGCGGGCAGTCGATGCCGAGGATGGTCAGGGCGGGCCGGGCCCACACGGCGTCGGCGACGGAAGCCGAGCCGGCGAGACCGACACCGTCGAGCACCCCGGCGTCCGTGCGGAACTGGGCCTCGGGGTAGTCGACGCCCGGCCACGTCTGGTCGGATTCGAGTCCGTCGACGACGGTGTTGCCGTCCGCGTCACGCAGTGTGGCGAGCATCCGGACGAGCGCGGCGAGTGCGTCGGGGGCCGGTCCGCCGTACATGCCCGAATGCACCTCCCCGGCCAGGGTCTCGACGTGGACCACGACGTTCGCGATGCCACGCAGGGTGGTGGTGACGGTGGGTCTGCCGACGGCGGCGTTTCCGGTGTCGACGACGAGGATCATGTCGGCGTCGAACAGTTCGGGCCTGGCCTCGACGAGGTTCTCGAGGCCACCGGTGCCCATTTCCTCGGACCCTTCGGCGACGATTCTGATGCCGACGGGGAACGGGGTGCCGAGTGCGCGCAATGCCAGCAGGTGCATCACGATGTTGCCCTTGCAGTCGGCCGCGCCCCGCCCGTACCAGCGCCCGTCCCGCTCGGTGAGGGTGAACGGGTCGGTGTGCCACAGGTTCTCGTCGCCGGGCGGTTGAACGTCGTAGTGGCAGTACAGCAGCACCGTCGGGGCGCCGTCGGGCGCGGGTTGATGTCCGACGACGGCGTGTGAACCGTCGGACGTCTCGATCAGTTCGACCTGTCCGATTCCGGCCCCGGCGAACGCGTCCTCGACCCAGTGGGCGGCGCGAAGGCATTCCTCCGGCGGGAACTGCCGCGGATCGGCCACCGACCGCATGGCCACCAGCTCGGCGAGTTCGTCACGCGCCGTGGGCATCAGCGCGGCCACCCTGGAACGGATTTCGTCGGACATCAACGCCTCCTCGAGTGTCAGGTCGGTCCCGGCGTACTCAGCGGACGACGACGCCGTCCTGATCGCTGTAGACGGTCTCGCCGGGGTTGAACGTCACGCCGCCGATCTCGATCGGGACGTTCTTCTCACCGGAGCCGGTCTGGGTGCTCTTGCGGGGGTTGGTGCCGAGTGCCTTGACGCCGATGTCCAGGGTCTTCAGGATCGCCGAGTCGCGGACCGCGCCGTTGACGATCACGCCTGCCCAGCCGTTGTCGACGCCGCGGCCGGCGATGATGTCGCCGACCAGGGCGGTGTGGATGCTGGCGTCGCCGTCGACCACGAGGACGCCGCCGTTGCCGGGCTCGCCGAGGGTCTGCTTGACCAGCAGGTTGTCCTGGAAGCACTTGATGGTGGTGATGGGGCCGGAGAACACTTCACGGCCGCCGAACTGGATGAACTGCGTGTCGCAGCTCCGGATGTCGGGTCCGATCTCGTCTGCCAGGTCAGCGGTTGCCACGGGTTCAGTCATACGCGCCAGGATAGAGGTCCGGCGCTGGGAGAATGCGAGCCATGACCATTGCAGTGACTGGAGCCACCGGGTCCGTCGGCGGCAAGGTGCTCGAGAGGCTCGGCGGCGGCGCGGGTGTGCGGCTGATCGGGCGGAACGCGCAGCGGCTCGGGCCGCTGGCCGAGCATTTCGACTCCGCGTTCGCCGTGGCCACGTACGCCGACGGTCCGGCGATGACGGCCGCGCTGGACGGTGTCCGGTTGCTGTTCCTCGTCTCGGGTCACGAGAGCGCGACCCGGCGCGAGGAGCACCGCACCGCCGTGGACGCGGCCCGTGCCGCCGGGGTGGAGCGGATCGTCTACCTGTCGTTTCTGGGCGCGGCGCCCGAGTGCACGTTCACGTTCGGCCGCGACCACTACTTCACGGAGCAGCACATCCGGGAGAGCGGCCTGAAGTTCACGTTCCTGCAGGACGGCTGGTATCAGTCGATCATTCCGCTGATGGCCGACGATCAGGGCGTCATCCGGGGGCCCGCCGGCGACGGCCGGGTGAGCGCGGTGGCACCCGACGACGTCGCCGATGCGGTGACGGCCGTCCTCACCACCGGTAACGGCGACCACGACGGCGTCACCTACCGGCTGACGGGACCGGACGCGTTCACTCTCACCGAGGCGGCCGAGACGATCACGAGGGTGACCGGACGTTCGGTGCGTTTCGAGAACGAGACCCTGGCCGAGGCGTACGCGTCGCGGGCCCACTACGTGGCGCCGGAATTCGAGGTCGCAGGGTGGGTGACCTCGTACGCGGCGATCGCGGCCGGCGAGTTGGCGGTGGTGACGGGCGACGTCGAGACGCTCACCGGGCGTCCGCCGCAGACGTTCGCCGACTACCTTTCCAGCTACACTTGACCAAGTCCTGGCATAGCGAGCGGTAGATAGGTCTTTGATGGTCAGCTCATCCAAGGGTGCGACGCCGCCCATCGAGGTCGGCAACGCGGCAGACTGGCGCCGCCTCGAACCCACGAAGTTGACGCCGATCCTCAGCGCCTCCCTCGACGCGTTCTACGAACACGGCTTCCACGGCACCTCGGTGCGTGACATCGCCCGCCGTGTCGGTGTCACGGTACCCGCTCTCTACTACCACCACGAGAACAAGGAGGCCGTTCTCCTCGCGCTTCTCGAACTCTCCACCAGCGACGTCCTCGAGCGGGCCCACGCCGCGAGCGCCGACGGCGGCGACGATCCGGTGCAACGGCTCGCCAACGTGATCGAGGCGATCGTGCTGCGGATGACCATGCGGTCCCGCCTGGCGGCGCTCGAGAGCGAGGTGCGGTACCTGAGCCCGGAGAACCGGCAGCGGTACCGCACCGTCCGCAAGGGCGTGGAGGAACTGGTGCTCGAGATCGTCAAGGAAGGCAAGAAGCGGGAGCTGTTCGACGTGGCGGATGCCGCGGAGACCACGCGGGCGCTTCTCGGCATGTGCCAGTCGATTCCACGCTGGTACCACGCCGAAGGCAAGCTGACCCCGGACGCGGTGGCCCGCAAGTACGTCGAGATCGCCATGAAGACGGTCGGCTCCACCGAGCTTCCCGTCAAGCCGAAGAAGAGGCGCACCGCCGACGTCTGACCGGCGATGCGCCCCGGCAGGGTGCGGTCGTCAGCTCCCCAGACCCGACGACGCGACGACGTCGAACTGTGCCGTCGCCTCGGCGGGAGTGCCGTTCGGCGGGGCGAACGTGAAGACGACGGAGTAGCGGCCGGCCTCGTGGGTCCGGATCGCCGCCGTCCCGGCACCGAGGGTGAGCGGGATGCTGCGGGTGTTCACATCGCCGTCGGGTTCGGTGATCTCGAGTTCGGCCGGGGTGGATCCGTCCGTGCCGGCCGGAGTGGGAGTGACCAGCGCGCCGAGCGTCACCAGATTGTTGGCGCGGACGGTGCCGATCGGCGGAATGACGGTGATCTGGTAGGTGGTGGCGGCGGTTGCCGTGGGCGCCAGAGCGAGTGTGGCCGCTCCGGCCAGTGCGGCAATGGTCAGGGTCCCTCGCGAGAAGTGCACAAAATCCCTTCCTGTCGACGGTCTCTATGCGCGGCCACGTTACGGCAGAACCGGGAGTTGCCCACCCTCATTCGCCGTGTGTCCGAGAATAGTTCGAACACACGGCTTTACGTCGATCAGGCGTCCAAAGCGGTTCGGGATGAGGTGTTTTCCGGCGCGACCGTACCGTTGGTGTGCTGCACAGGGCAGGTTCGGGGGAAGGTGCCCAGTTTCTCCACGTCGTACCCGTTCGGGTAGCTGCGAATGTTGGGCAGGTCGCGGGCGAACTTGGGCACGGTGCGCACGGGATAGAACCGGACGAGCCGGGCGCGGGCCTTCAGTGCGCCCCGGGACAGCGTCCGCGCGAGGCGGGACGGCCGACGGTAGGCGAACGCGTCGAGAAGCGGATCGTCCATCAGGGCCCAGGAGAACCGTTTGATCAGGGCGGCGGGTGCGAGATTGTTCGGCGGGAACGTGCAGAGGAGGTCGAGCGTGGAGTCGGCGACGGCGCGGCCGCCCGAGTCGAAGAGGAAGTGTTCCCGCTCGTAGTCGTCCAAGAACTTCTCGAACGCCTCGAAGGTCTCGGGAATCTCCTTGATCCCCATGTACTTGCCGAGCGCACGGTAGTAGTTGGTGGTACCGACGATCTCGTTGCGGGTGAGTTTCCGCCAGCCGAAGTCTTCGATCCAGCGCGCCGGGATCACCACGAACGTCGACAGCACGTACCGCATGTCGTCGTTGGAGATGTCGTAGGAGCCGTGCATCTGGTTCATCCGGCGGATGCCGGCGCGGCCCGGGTCGCTGGTGAGGCCGTTTTCGAGGACCGCGTCGAGGATGAGGCCGGTGTCGTCGTAGCGTTTCTGCACGCGTTCGGTGAATTCGCCGGTCTCGAACAGCAGCCTGCCGATGGTGGGCACCGCGTACGTCCGGAACAGCGCGAAGCTGAGGGCTTGGTTGATGTCCCAGGGAAACTCCTGCGTGGCGAGAATCCGGGCGATCTCTTCGTACTGCGTCTCGGGGTCGAGGCGGTCGGTCCGGCGACGTAGGTCGAAGCGTTTCATGAGTTTCACTTCCTGCAGCGGCTGTGACAGATGGCCAGGCAATTTAGCGATCGTTCAGATGGCTCGACTGTATCCCCTGTCACAGTGCGACGCCAGAGTGGCATTATGCAAACACATGGCACGAAATTCTCCCCAGACCGACCGCATCGTGATGCTGACGGAACTCCTCGCCGACGAGCCGGAGACGCCCCGGAGCCTCGCCGACATCGCCCGGCACCTCGGCGTCGCGAAGGCCACCTGCTACCCGATGGTCGTCGCACTGACCGAAGCCGGCTGGCTCATCCGGCACCCCACCCGCAAGACCTACCGTCTCGGTCCCGCGTTGATCCCGGTCGGGCGGGCCGCGGAGACGGCCACGGACGTCGTCGACCTCGCGCGGTCGGTGATGCACGAACTGGCCGACGCGTCCGACATGGCGTCCATCGCGTTCGTGCAATCGGGAAGCGACGTGGTGGTGGCGGAGGTGGTGCAACCGGTCGGCGGGCGCCGGGGGACCCTCGGGTTGCGTCTCGGCGACAAGGTGCTGCTCGTGCCGCCCATCGGTTCGGGAATCGCGGCCTGGTATCCGCAGGAGCAGCGCGACGAGTGGTACGCCCTCGGCGGGCAGAGCCTCGGTGTCGACGTGGACGTGCTGCGCGCGACGTACGAGCCGGCTCTCGCGCTCGTCCGGGAGCGCGGATACGCGATGGAATGCATGCAGCAGCAACAGCATTCGCTGGCAGATGCAGTGTCGGAACTCCGCGGTCGCGGAGTGGGAGGGCACCGCTCGACCGTCGCGCTGCGGGAGGCGCGCAAACTGCTGTCGGCGGATGCGGTGGTCGGCGACATCGACCCGGAGGGCAGTTACCAGCCGCTGTCGATCAACGCGGCGGCGTTCGACCGCGACGGTGAACCGGCTGTCGTGCTGTGCGTCGCCGATGCGTCCCGGCCGATGTCGGGGGTGCGCACGGCGGAAATCGGTGAATTGGTCCGCGACGCCGCGGCCCGGGTGACGACCGCCATGCACGGCCGCCACCCGTGAGTACTTGTTAACCGCGGGCGGTTAACAAGTACTCACAAGCTACTTGAGCTCGGCGAGGACGGTGCCCTGGGTGATGGCGGAGCCGGGTTCGACGGCGAGGCCGGTGACGGTGCCGGCCTTGTGGGCGTTGACGGGGTTTTCCATCTTCATGGCCTCGAGGACGGCGATGAGGTCGCCCTCGGCGACTTGTTGTCCTTCTTCGACGGCGACCTTGACGACGGTGCCCTGCATGGGGGCGGTGACGGCGTCACCGGAGGCGGCGCCGCCGTGGGCGCCGCCGCGGGTGCGGGCCTTGGGCTTCTTGCGGACCGCGCCGGCGGGGGCACCGTTGCCGGTGCCGAGGGTGAACTGGCCGGGCAGCGATAC
>NZ_JBHUSF010000059.1:0-36273 GCF_042673295.1 Rhodococcus sp. NPDC057014 | reverse complement strand
CCCACAACGCATCCGGAACCAGCCTCAGTGACAACTCATCTACCACGCGTCACATTATGTCCCACACGTCACTTCATCCACATGAGACACGCTCTTAGTGGGCCGGCGGGCCGAGCTTCCAGCCGCCGCGCTGCCGCGGCGGCCGGCAAGCAGCTAGACCGACAGTCCTGTCTTGGCCCAGAACTCCTCGAACGTCGCCGAGCACATGTCGGTGCCGCGGGTGACCTTGCCGTCCTCGAAGCGGTGCGTCATCACGATCGTGGTGTCGAGTTCGAGTTCGCCGAGGCGGCGGTACGCCCGGACGTTGGCGGTCACCAGATCGTCTCCGACGACGTCGACTGAGACGACCTCGTTGCGGGACTCGTCGAGCTTCGCCAGGACGCCGAAGGCCTCGAGGAACTCGCCCTTCGTGTAGAGGCGCAGGGTTCCCTCGAGCGTGAAACCGGCCCACGTCATCTCGTCCGAGTACAGCTCCACGAGCGGAACCGGGTTCCCCTCGTCGGCGGCGGCGAAAGCTGCCTTCAGGGCGGCGGCATTGCTGTTGGTCATGCGGACTCCATCGTCGCTTCGGATATGTCGGCACCACGAGTCGTCTCTGTGGTGTGCATCACCCTGCCCGTGCGGGGAGCGCGGCGGAACCGTCCAGCTACGTGGTTCGCTACGGTCACGCGAGACCGAACCCGGTGCCCAGAATCCGTGCAGGTAAATGCCACTTTCTCGGCCCGAGTCCGGGTGTGAGTGCGTACGGCGCACGGTTGCGGTGACACATCTTGACCCCCGAAAGTTGACAGGAGGTGCGGACAGCGACCAAGGTGATCCAGATCTCAATTACCGGGAGGTCGACCGACCGGTTACGAGTCCAGAAGGGACCTTGTGAACGCTGACGAGTGGGATGAGATTCGCCGACTCCACCGGCAAGGATCTCCCATCAAGCACATCGCGGTGCAGCTCGGAATGTCGCGCAACACGGTGCGCCGCGCGCTGACTCTCGACGAACCTCCCACCGACCACCGAAGCCGACGCGGCTCCGTCGCCGACCCCGTCGATTCGGCCATCCGGGAGCTGATCGCCGACGACCCCAGCATCGCGATCGCCGAGATCGCGCGCCGGATCCAATGGGCCAAGTCGAGGACCACGCTGGCCCGCAGGGTCACGAGCATCCGTGCGGAACGGTCGACCGGCGAACCCCTCGACGGCCCCGCCGACACGGTGCCCGCTGCTCCGTCGGTCCCGGTCTACGGATCGAGCTTCGTGGGCCGGCGCACCGAACTGCTCGAACTGCGAAAACTGCTCGGTGACCACCGGCTCGTGACGATCACCGGCCCGGGCGGAATGGGCAAGACACGCTTCGCGATCCATGCCGCCGGCGAGTACCGCCGCGCGTTTCCGGACGGTGTGCGCGTGATCGAACTCGCCGCGCTGCGCAGCCCCGAGCTCCTGACCCAGACCGTCGTGGATGGTCTCGCCCTCGCCAACCGCGACATGCATGCCAGCCCGACGGAGAACACCATCATCGAGTATCTCCGGACGCGGCGGATGCTCCTGATCCTCGACAACTGCGAGCACGTCCTGGACGAATGCGCGCAACTGGTGTCGGTGCTGCTGCGCTCCACGACGGAACTGCGCATCATCACTACCAGCCGCGAGATACTTTCGGTACCGGACGAATTCGTCTTCCCACTCGCCCCGCTGCCCACGGTCAACGGAACGGCGTCGACCTCGCCGACTCGCGGGACGGGAAGCGCAGTGGAGCTGTTCGTGAACCGGGCCGCCGCCGTGCTGTCGAAATTCGAGCTGACCGAGGACAACCGCGACGCGGTGATGCGCGTCTGCGACCGCCTTGACGGCCTCCCTCTCGCCATCGAATTAGCCTGCGCGCGATTGCCGGTGCTGTCGGTGTATGAACTGGCGGATCGGCTCGATCACCGGCTCAATCTCCTCACCACCGGCAACCGCACCGGACCGCAGCGGCATCGCAGCCTCCAGGCGACGATGGACTGGAGCTACGAACTCTGCACTCGCGAACAACAACTCCTCTGGTCGCGCGCCTCGGTGTTCGCGGGCGGATTCGACCTCGGCATGGCTGAAGAGGTGTGCAGCGACGACGACGTCCCGGCGGACACCGTGCTCGACGGCATCTCGGCGCTGGTCGGCAAATCGATCCTGCACCGCGAAGAAGGCGGCACCCACGTGCGGTTCCGGATGCTCGAGTCGATCCGCGAATACGGGAACAGCAAGCTGACCGCCTCGGAGATGGACACCCTGACACTGCGGCACCTGCGCTGGTGTGCGCGGCTGGTGACCACGACGGCCGACAACTGGTTCAGCGCCGATCAACGCGACGGAAGCGAGAAGCTGCGCCGCAACCATGCCAATATCCGGTCGGCGCTGCACGCGGCACTGCTGGATTCGTCCGACGACGACGAAGTGCGGATGGCCGCGGACATGGTCTCGCGCGCCTGGTTCCTCTGGTCGTGCGGGTTCTCGGTGCGCGAGCACCGGATGTGGCTGAACCGCATCCTCGAACGGGAGACGGCGCCGACGGCCACCAGGGGCCGGATGCTCGTCAATCTCGGCCTCGTCCAGACCCTGCAGGGTGACCGCGAGTCCGCCGATTCGGCGCTGACCGAGGCCAGCGCCGTCAACCTGACCGCGGATGACGCCATCACCGGCGCGTTCACGGCGGACGTCATGGGACTGAAGGCCTTCTTCGCCGGCGATTTCGACGAGGCGGAGCGTCGGCTCACGGCGGCACTGGAGATGTACGAGGAGATCCCGGACCGTGAGGATCTCGCCCACACGCTGCGCGTCCACCTGGGGATGCTGTACTGCTTCACTGACGAGACAACTCGTGCCACGGAACTCTTCCAGACGGTGAACGAGCGTGCCATCGCGGTCGGGGAGTCGTGGCTGCGTTCCTACGCCGTCTACGGGCTCGGGCTGGTGGCATTGATGAACGAGGATTTCGAGGACGCGCTCCGGCTCGGCTCCGAAAGCCTGCGCCTGCGGCGTGACTTCGACGACGTCGTCGGAACCACCCTGGTCACCGACCTTCTGGGATGGGCCGAAGCCGAGGCGGGGTCGGCGGAACGGTCGGCCGTGCTCCTCGGCGCCGCCTCCGCGATGTGGGAGTCGTTCGGTATGCAGCTGTATGGCTCGAGCCACTGGGTCGAGCAACGCGCACGTTTCGAGAAGCAGGCGCGAAAGTCGCTGGGAGACGATCAGTTCGAGAAGTGCCACACCAGCGGCGCCGCGATGTCGGTCTCCGAGATCATCGGGTTCGTCCTGGGAGAGTCGGTACCGTCCGGTGATCCGGCTCCCGCTGGTGGCACGCGCCCGGAAGACGTTCTGTCCCCGAGGGAGCAGGAGGTGGCGGCGCACGTCGCCGCCGGCATGACCAACAAGGAGATCGCCGCCAAGCTGGTTCTGTCGCCGCGCACGGTGGAAGGGCACGTCGAACACATCCTGGAAAAGCTGGGCATGAGCAGGCGTCACGAGATCGCCGCAGCGTTCGCACATGCGGGGCGGGGCACGCCGGGGTAGTTCCACGTGCCCCGCACTCGCAGGGATGTGCTGGTCAGACCTTGTTGAGGGCACCCGCGTCGACGGGCATCGCGATGCCGGTGACGTAGCGGGCCGCATCCGACGCCAGCCACACCACAGCGTTGCTGACATCCACCGGCTCGATCCAGGGCGTCGGAAGCACGTTCATCGCCGTCTCGCACGCCTCACGGAAGTCCTCGTGCGTGGGCGTCTCCAGATCGGGACGGAACAGGCGGTACATGTCCTCGTTGTCGATCATGTCCGTCAGCACCGACGTGGGATGAATGGAGTTGCACCGAATCCGATGGGCGCCCAGCTCATTGGCGGCGGTCCGGGCGAGTCCGGTGACCCCGTGCTTCGCGGCCACGTAGTGGGCGAAGTTCGGGAAGCCCTGCAAACCGCCGGTGGAGCTGATCAGGACGATCGACCCGCCCTCGCCCTGCTCGATCAGGTGGGGAACGGTCGCCCGCATCGTTTTCCACACACCCGACAGGTTGATGTCGACCATTTCGTCCCACTGCTCTTCGGTGAGCTCGTGCAGCGGAGCGGAGGAGAAGATGCCGGCGTTCGCCACCACGGTGTCGAGGCGTCCGAGCTTCGCGACACCCTCCGCGACCACGTCCTGGAGCTGACTCAGCGACCGCACGTCGGCGACCGCGACATGGGCACGCTGCCCGAACTTCTCGATGTGCCGGGCCGTTTCCTGGAGTTCGTCCTCCGTCGCACCGCGGTATTTCGTCGTTGCGGGCTTGGCGCAGATGTCGACGATGATGACGTCGGCGCCTTCCTCCGCGAGCCGGATGGCATGCGAGCGCCCCTGCCCGCGTGCAGCTCCCGTTACCAGCGCGACCTTGCCTTCAAGCTGTCCCATCAGGGGTCCTTCCGTTGTAAATGAACTGAGGTCTTCAGACGGCGTATGCGCGCATGATCGGTGTGGCGGCGTCCACGAGGGTGATCTGATCGACCAGCATGTGCTGCGTCGCGACGGCGGCGTCGCGCACGCACCGTCCGAGCGCGCTGGGGTTACGGATCGACTGGCTGCCCGCCCAGCGGTGCGCGAAGCCGACGATCTCACCGGCCACCTCTTGCGACCAGGTGATGACCTGACGCAACCGCGCGCGCTGCTCGTCGGTGATCTCCACACCGGCGCGTGCGCTGGCCTCGGCGTCCTCGTGGGCGGCGTACACGTACAGGCGAGTCGCCTGGTAGAGAGCCTCGTACTTGCTGAATTCGCGGCGGAACAGTTCCGACTCGCCGACGACCGTGGCGTAACCGGGACGCGCCTTGTTCGCGACGATCCGGACGATCTCCTCGAGCGCCCGCTTCGCCAGCCCGAGCGCCACGGGAGCGTGCCCACCGACGCCGATGCCGAGCAGTCCCAGGCGGTACACGGGCTCGGAGCGGACGGGGGTTGTCGAGAACGTTTCCATCGTGAACTTGTCGGGGATGAAGCGGTCGTGGACGGCGTAGTCGTAGCTGCCGGTGCCGACCAGCCCCATCACGTTCCAGTTGCCGAGGAATTCGACGTCGGCCCGCGGGAGGAAGCCGACGCGGCAGTCGGGGGTACCGGCCTCGTCCACGATGGGGTTCCCGTTGTCGTCGTGGACGACGAATCCCGCGCCGATCCATGTGGCGTGCGCGGATCCGCTCGCGAACTGGTAGCGGCCGGTGACGCGGTAGCCGCCCTCGACGCGGACGGCCTTGCCGGTGGGCATGATCATGCCTGCAGTGATGCCCCGGTCCGGACCGCCGAACATCTCGCGGGCGCCCTCGTCGTTCATGAACCCGGCGGCGATCCCGGTGCTGAAGGAGTTGGCCATCAGTGCCCAGCCCGTCGACGCGTCGGCCCGCGAGATCTCCTCGATCACCTCGAGTGCCTGCACGATGCCCAACCCACCGCCGCCGAACTCCGTCGGAACGAGGGTCCAGAACAGCTCCGCCTCGGCCAGGGCTTCGTAGACCGGCCTGGTGATCGTCGCGTCACGCTCGATCGCATCCGCCTCCTGCTCGACGACGCGAGCGACCGCCTTCGCCCGGGCGAGGTAGTCGACGGGCTCCCGATCGACGAGGGCGGACACAGATCGATCAACGGTTTGCGTCATGGAAATGACCTTCCTGGTATGCAACTCGGCTCATCGCCCACCGCACCTTTCGGTGAGGTCGCGATCGCGGTATGACCTGAATCACAATGGTCGGTCCGCGCGCTGCACACAGGCGGGTGGCCACGTGGTCCACTACGTGGTCACCCAGTCGGGTAATGCGGGCGAGCGTGAAGCTTGCGTGAGAATCGCCCTGTGGGCGACGGGTCACTTGCTTCTCAGGTCCGCCTGCGGGCCCACCGCGGTGGCGGCCACGCCCCTGGTTGACTCGACATCTGCCTGCCGAACTCGATGGCGGCGGAAACGGCCTGGCCACCGGACATTGCCATTCGCTCGTCACTGCGTGGCGGAAGCAACTCGACCGAACTTCCGTAGGTCAGCACGGAACAGACCCCGTCCTTTTCGAGGACCAGAATTCCCGGGTAGAGCTCGCAAACCAGAGTCCGCGACCCGGGTGCGGTCGTGAAGTGTGTGGCCCTCACCTCGAGCAGGGGCCGTCCGGCGACAACGCACGCGGTCCAGGCCGGCCGCGCCCAGGCACCAGGAGGCGGTATGTTTCGGATCCTGCGCGGCCCGTCGAAGTAGCGGCTGAGCGCAACGAAATCGACCAGGTCGCCGAATCGGTCGGCAGCACTCTGAGCGTGTGCCCCGCGAATGGTGAATGCCTCATGCATGTCATCCGGTAGCGGTTCGACCTCGTCGCCGAATGACAGCATCGTCTGGACGCGGCCCCCTTCGACGACGAGGACGCCCTGGTACAGCTCGCACACGAGCCGCTGTTCCCCGTGCCGTTCGATGTGTGTCGCCCCGACCTGCATCCATCCGTCGGTCTCGCGGCATTCGCCCGGAGAGTATGCGATTTTGTATCGCATCACCTGTTCCCACAAGGGCCGCGAGCGTGTCATCTGTCCCCGAAGCGCGGCGCCCAGAACGGCAGGTTGCGAAAGTAGTCGATGTCCTGGTCTTGATCGTCGAACGCGAATTCGATGAGGTCGTCCCACTCGGGTCGAAGGTTGCGGGCGACCGGCCACACCGTGTCCTGGCTGGTGTACAAGTAGTACCGCCGCGGCAGGGGAGCGGTGTCCTCCCACTCCACGGTTACCGAGCAGCCGTCGCCTGGGTTGCCGGTGATGACACCGCGCAGAGAGAAGTCCATCACGGACACCGAATTATCGCGGCGATCGAACGGCACATCGTCAGTCACGTTCTTCCGCGTTCGCACGATGATGCGTTCGCCCACCCGCATGTCGACGACCTTGGGCTCGTACCGAGGATCGGGATCCATCCGCCACTCGCCGGACGCCAGGAAGTCCTTCACCTGGTTGCGGCCCGACCGCTTGCTGCCGCATCCCACGATCCAGTAGCAGTCGTCGTCATCGAGCAGAGCAATGTCGTCCTCCGTGTGCGACGCGCTCTCTGCCGCATCCGTGTTGCTCATGCGAACACAGTAGAGCCAACGGCGGACGTGTTCTGTCGGTTGCCCGATGCAACTCCGGTAAGCCGCAAAGAGGACGCGCTGGCACCGTGTTTCGCGATGACGATTGCCTACGCATTCCGCCCGCGAGGAGCGATCAATCCGAATGCGTGCCTGTGTACGGCAGATACGGTCACGCGAACGATACCGGACGAGCTTGGGTCCGTGTTATCTAGTGAGCGTTGAGTGGATTGCAAAGCGCCGCAGGAATAATGACGCCTCCCGGATCGGCGTGGTCGACTCAGTACGTCGTCAAGTTTCATGCTTCTCATACATCTCCGAAGGACACCGCCGATGACCCAGCCCCCGCTTCCCTACGGTGAACAATCGCAACAGCCGTCTGGAGTGCAGCCGTACGGGCAGCAGCCCTTCGCGCATCCAGCCCAGAACTTCGGCCAGGGATCGGGACTGCAACAACCCGCGGCGTACGGGTACCACCCGGTGACGGGATTGCCGTACTCGCACAAGACGAAGCTCGCCGCCGGTCTGCTGAGCATCTTCTTCGGGTACTTCGGCGCGGGACGGTTCTACGCCGGCCACACCGGCCTCGGGTTCGCGATGTTGATTGTGAACATCGTGCTCACCGTCGTCTCCCTCGGAATGTGGCTCTTCGTCGCGTGGATCTGGCCCGTCATCGACGGCATCGTCCTCCTCGCAGGCGAGCCGAAGGACAAGAACGGACTCCCTTTGAGGTAGCAGCGAAGCCGGGCGGATGCCGAGGCGAGTGGCTGTGCGACCGGAGGTTGCCTCGAGGCGTACATGGTCACCCAGCCGGGTAATGCACGAGAGCGGCGAGCAGGAAGCTCGCCGCTCTCAGCCGGGCAGGTCGGTCGGGCAGGGAGTCGCCCCAGGGGTCTCAGCGCCCGGTCAGTGCCCGGGCCTGATCTGTCAAAGCGACTGTCGCCGCGCGCAACTGGTCGACGGAGTCGAGCGGGTCTGCGTATCCGACCCGGGTCACGGCCACGCCGCGGGGTGTGGTGACGCGCAGGTCGAGTCCGTAGCGGTCGGCGCCCTCGCAGGTGACCGTCTTCGCGTCGGGGAAGCCGCCGAGCGCCTGGGCCATCGCGCGGAGGGCGTCGGCGTGGTCGGCGTTGAGGTGCTCGATCGCCGGGCCGGCGTGCGGGGTGACGGGGTCTGCTGTGGCGGCGGCGTAGGACTCTTCGTTCGCCGAGTCCATTCGCCCGTAGCCGCCGACCCACCGCACGCGCTGGACGCGCAGCACCCAGAGCGAGAAGTCGCTGAAGTCGATGTAGACGTGCGCCGCCGGAATGGCCGCCAGGTGTGCCTCCCGCGCGGCGGCGAGTTCGTCGCCTTCCGGACGGTAGACGTACCCGGCGAGGGTGATGCGGGTGCTGGCCAGCGGATCGGCGGGCGGGTTCGGCGCTACGATCGCGATGCTGGCGCGGGGATCGTGCGCGAGGTTGCGGCCGTGCTCGGCCATCTGCGACACGCACAGGACGGGGGAGCCGTCGAGCAGACCGTAGGTGACGAACGACGCCCACGGGTCGCCGTCCCTGGTCAGGCTGGCGAGGGTGCCTACGTTCGTCGTGGCCGCGACGGTCCGGGCCTCCTCTGCGGCGGACGGGCGGGCCGGGTTGGCGACCTCCTCCAGCGGCGGCGGCACGGTTGGGGCGTCGCCGGGATCTCCATGATCGGTGTTGGTCATTC
Organism: Rhodococcus sp. NPDC057014; assembly: GCF_042673295.1. Taxonomy (NCBI): domain Bacteria; kingdom Bacillati; phylum Actinomycetota; class Actinomycetes; order Mycobacteriales; family Nocardiaceae; genus Rhodococcus; species Rhodococcus sp. NPDC057014. The sequence continues at coordinate 27,489 of NZ_JBHUSF010000059.1, read as the reverse complement.
GTTGAACGGTACCCCGCCGGAAATTGCCGGTGGCATTGCCGTCGACCTGCGCTTACCGTTGAACTGAGGGCTCGATCGCCGAGTGGCTATGCGAGTGCGACCGGGTCCTCGCGAAGCGTGATCGTGGGTGATGCGAGATGACCGCGTTGGGCGTGCTGGCGCTGGTGCTGGGTGTGCTGTTGATCGTCGTCGAGGCACACGCACCGACCGCGGGTGTCCTGGGCGGACTCGGGGCACTGTTCGTCGGCGCGGGGGTGTGGCTGCTGTTCACGTCCAGCGACACCGCACAGATGATCGCCATCCCGGCGGCCGCCGGAGTCGCGGTGGTCGGAGTGGGCCTCGCCGTGGTCGGCGGCCGAAAGGCACTCGCGGCCGGGCATGCGCCCGTGCGCACCGGGATGCAATCCCTCATCGGATCCGACGCCACCGTCCGCAACTGGAAAGGCAGGCAGGGTCAGGTCGAGGCCGCCGGAAGCCTGTGGAGGGCGCAAACCCTGTTCGGGGACGACGAGACACCGACCGCGGGCGATTCCGTCGTCGTCGAGCAGATCCGCGGACTCACCCTCACCGTGCGCCGCCGCGAACCCTGGGAGCTGCCGCTATGACCACCATCATCGTCATCCTGTGCGTCGTCATCACCCTCCTCGCCGTTCTGGCGAGCAGCTCGATCCGGGTGCTCCGCGAGTACGAGCGGGCCGTCGTGTTCCGGCTCGGCCGGTTGGTCGACCTGAAGGGCCCGGGACTTGTGCTGCTGATCCCGGCGATCGACCGGATGGAACGGGTCAGCCTGCGAACCGTCACTCTGAAGATCCCCGTCCAGGAAGTGATCACCCACGACAACGTGCCGGCCAAGGTCACCGCCGTCGCCTACTTCCGGGTGGTCGACGCCGACCGGGCGATCGTCGAGGTCGAAGACTTCCTCGCCGCCACCCTGCAGATCGCCCAGACGACCCTGCGATCGATCCTCGGCAAGGCCGACCTCGACGCCCTCCTCGGCGAGCGGGAACGCCTCAACGAGGACCTGCAGAAGGTCATCGATCAGCAGACCGAACCGTGGGGTGTGAAGGTCACCACCGTCGAGATCAAGGACGTCGAGATCCCTGCCAACATGCAGCGGGCCATCGCCCGGCAGGCCGAGGCGGAACGCGAGCGCCGCGCCAAGATCATCAACGCCGAAGCCGAGTTCCAGGCCTCCACGAAACTGGTCGAGGCCGCGGATGTCATCAGCCGCAACCCGACCACCCTGCAGCTGCGTTACCTGCAGACCCTCAGCGCCATGGGCGGCGAGAACAACTCGACCGTCGTCTTCCCGATGCCCCTCGACCTGGTCCGCCCGTTCCTCGCGGCGGCGAAGGATACGGCAGCCACGGACGACGGCGACGAGCGCGCCCGGTTCGAGGCCCAGGCCAACCTGGCCGCGATGATCCCGCCCGCCGGCCCGGAGACGCGCACCCCGCACCACGCACGAAACTGACGTGCCCCACCGTTCACCGTCCGGCCACCGCGCGTACCCCGGGCGGTGACCGCCGTGCGCTTGGCTAGGGTTGGACAACCAGCAGGAGTCCACCCGGGCACCTGCCCGTCGGGGCGAGCGGAAGCGAGAGACCGATGAGCGGCACCGAGGCAGCCGACATACGGACGGCCGAGTATCCGCGACCGTCGCACTTCGTGCTGCACCTCAGCGACACCCATCTCGTCGACGACGACCTGCTGTACGGGGCCGTCGACAGCGAGGCCACGCTGCGGCAGATCTTCACCGAGATCGAGGCGTCGCACGCCCGACCGGACGCCCTGGTGTTCACCGGCGACCTCACCGACCGCGGCCAGCCCGGCGCCTACGAGAAGCTGCGGGCGATCGTCGAACCGGTTGCCGCGTCGCTCGGTGCGCAGGTGATCTGGGCGATGGGCAACCACGACGACCGCGGCAACTTCCGGGCTGAACTGCTCGGGCAGGAACCGTCGTACGAGCCGATCGATCACGTCCACGACGTCGACGGGCTGCGCGTCATCACCCTCGACACGACCGTTCCCGGGCGCCACCACGGGGAGATCTCCGAGAGCCAATTGATCTGGCTGGCACAGCAGCTCGCGGTCCCGGCGCCGCACGGGACCATCCTGGCGCTGCACCATCCGCCGGTGCCGTGCGTCCTCGACCTGGCGGTGCTGGTGGAATTGCGCGATCAGCCGCGCCTCGCCGACGTGCTCCGCGGCAGCGACGTCCGGTCGATCCTCGCGGGGCATCTGCACTACTCGACGACGGCGACGTTCGCGGGCATCCCCGTCTCCGTCGCGTCGGCCACCTGCTACACCCAGGACCTCAACGTCCCGGCCGGGGCGCTGCGCGGACGCGACGGCGCCCAGGGCTACAATCTGGTGCACGTGTACCCGGAGACGGTCGTGCACTCGGTGGTCCCGATCGGCAGCTACGACACCGTCGGCGAATACGTCACCGCCGAGGAGACCGGGCAGCGGCTCGCGGCCGAGGGCGTGCGGATCCCCGACGCCGGCGAGCAGGCCGTCAAGCCCGTCCGGGTCTGATCAGCTGCTGCGCGGGAACTGCTCCCGGTAGGCCATGACGTCGGAGAGGCGGAACCGGCGATGGGTGCCGCGCATCTCGATGGGCAGCGCGCCGGAATCGGCGAGCCGGCGGACATAGGTATCGGAGACGCCGAGGATCTCCGCGGCCTGCGACGTGGTGAGTAGGTCGGCCACCGCACCGAGCGCCACGCTCTGACCGTCGGCGAGGAGGGTGAGCAGGTCGAGGACGGCGTCCCGTGCGGAGTCGGGTAGCACCATCCCGTCGAGGGTGACGACCGGCGACCCGTCCAGGGCGGTCCGAAGCTCGGCCGCGGCCGTCGAGCCGAGCGCGGAAACGATGTGGTCGATGCTCATGCCGTTCACGATCTCATGGGCCTGCCGGGCGACGGCGCAGAGCGGTAGCCTTTGCAGATGGACGAGTTGCGCGATCCCACTGCCTTCGAACTCGCACGCGCCGACCAGATCGATGTGACCCCGGAGATCGACGAGATCGGGGAGCTGCTGCGCAAGTCCGGCCGCAAACACGCGGTCGACGACGAGGACCAACCGTGGCGGCACGGCTACCCGTACGACAAGAAGATGACGCGGCGGCAGTACGAGAACCGCAAGCGGAAACTGCAGATCGAACTTCTCAAGTTCCAGGCCTGGGTGAAGGAGAACGGCGAGAAGGTCGTCATCATCTTCGAGGGCCGCGACGCCGCAGGCAAGGGCGGCGCGATCAAACGGTTCACCGAACACCTCAACCCCCGTGGCGCGCGGGTGGTGGCGCTGGAGAAGCCCACCGAACGCGAACGCACCCAGTGGTACTTCCAGCGGTACGTGCAGCACCTGCCCGCGGGCGGGGAGATCGTGATGATGGACCGCTCCTGGTACAACCGGGCGGGCGTCGAACGCGTCATGGGCTATTGCACCCCCAACGAGTACCTCGAGTTCACCCGGTCGGCGCCGGAGTTCGAGCGGATGCTGGTGCAGTCGGGCATCCACATCGTGAAGTTCTGGTTCTCCGTGGGCCGGGAGGAGCAGCACGCCCGGTTCGTCTCCCGCAGCACCGACCCCGTCAAGCAGTGGAAACTCTCACCCACCGACCTCGCGAGCCTCGACAAGTGGGACGCCTACACCGAGGCGAAAGAGGCCATGCTGTTCTACACCGACACCCCGCACGCGCCGTGGACCGTCGTGAAATCGAACGACAAGAAACGGGCCCGGCTCGAGGCGATCCGCTGGATCCTGCACCGCTTCGATTACACCGGCAAGGACGCACGCCTCGTCGGCAAACCCGATTCGCTCCTCATCGGTTCTCCCGCAACGGTCTACGACGAGGGGGAGCGTCCGGCGGACGCCTTCCCCAGCGTCTGATCAGCTCCCGGTCTCCCACGGCGCCGGGATCGGGAAGTAGTTCTCCAGGAACTGCGTCACCTTCCGGGTCCGCAACTCCAGGTCGATCTCGGGTGCGCTGCCGTCGTTGAGGCAGAAGAAGTCCATCGACCGTTTCGCGAGCAGCGAATCCATGTCGCGGAGCCCCGACTTCATGGTGGTGTCGACGTACTTCACCCGCGCCGCCGTCTGCACCACCGCGCGGCCGCTCATCAGCGCGTAGTAGTGATACAGCGAGTTCGTCACCGATATGTTGGAGCTGGCCCGGAAAGTGCTTGCGGCCGTGGCGGCGAACTCGTCGGGGAACTCCTTCTCCATCTCCTCCATCACGGATTTGCGGAGCGGGGTGGCGGCGTGCTCGAGGTGCCGGGTGGTCATCAGCCCGAACCGGTCCTGCAGCAGCCGGCGGTTGACGCGGGCCGCGTTCTCGAAGCCGCTGCGCTCGTCGTCGTTGTGGCCCAACCCGATTCGGGTGGTCGCCTCGATGAACATGGTGATGCCGCCGGGGGAGAAGAACATCTGCGGGCCCACCGCGCGGCCGAAGAACATGTCGTCGTTCGAATACAGGAAATGCTCGGCGAGCCCGGGGATGTGGTGCAGCTGGCATTCCACGGCCTGCGAGTTGTGGGTGGGCAGCACCGACGGGTCGGCGAAGAACTCCTCGCTGGGCACGAACGTCACCCGCGGGTCGTCGGCCAGCCATGCCGGGCGGTCGGAATCGGTGGCGACGAAGATGCGGCGGACCCACGGCGCATACATGTGGACCGAGCGCAGCGCGTACTTGAGTTCGTCGATCTGCCGGAACCGGGCGGCGGAATCGTCTCCCTCACCGACCACGTAGTTCTGCATCCGCTTCGCGCGCTGCGCCTGGAACTCCGCCGACGAGCCGTCCACCCAGGAGAACACCAGGTCGACGTCGAAATTGATGTCCGACGCGTGGTCGGCGAACATGTTCTCGATGGTCGGCCACACCCGGCCGAACCGTTCCACCGTGCCGCGGACCGCCTCCTCCGACCGCACCACACGGCGGGTCAGCGAATTCTCCATCGGCAGCACGATCTCGTCGTCGCTGATCGACCACAGTTCGATCTGCACGCCCGTCGACGCCCCATACGCCAGATCGCTGGTCAGGTGCACCCGCGGCCGGAACAACCGGAAGATGCGGGCCTTCGACGTCGCGGACAGCCGGCCGTCCGAGACGAGGACCGCGGGCCCCTTGGAGTCGACGGTCTTCGAATAGAACGGGCGGTCCTCACACGCGGCGACGAGCGCGGTGCGCAACGCCTTGCGCTGCGCCCAGTTGATCGCGATCACCGGGCGTTCGTCGTTGCCGCGCACCAGCAGGTACTCGATGCCCGCAGCGTCGAGGACGTCGCGGACGAACAACAGGTCCTCGACCATCGCCTCGTGCGGCGTCGTGTGCGTGATCGGCAGCGCGAACCGGCCCTTGAACCGCACCACGTCGGGACGGTCCCGCAACCGCGACGACGCGGCGGCGGAGGCATGCGCGACAGCGTCGGCGGTCTCCTGCTCCGGAGGAACCAGGTACACGTCGTGCGGAGCAGAAGAATGAGTAATGTCGGGCCTTCCGGTGACGGTCGCGAGTGCGAACAGTGCCAGTGTAGGCCCAGTTTGCGGGGCGAGGGTCAGTCGAGGACCGTGAAGAACGAGTCGCCGTCCTCCGCCGACCCGTCGATCTGACCGCGGTCGGTGCGCGAGTCCTCCACAATCACACCCTCGACGACGGCGGCGTGCTTGGTGCCGAACACCGGAATGTCGATCTCCTCGTCGTCGATGACCCGGTCGACGTCCTCGGTCAGCTCGTCGTCGGGCAGATCCCGCAACGACACCTCCTGCTGCTGCTCCAGCGGGGTATCGGGCTCCTCCTCGGACAACTTCTCGTCGAGCGACTCACCCTCGCGCTCCTCACGCAGCGTGGTACCGAACCGGTCGGCCTCACTCCAGCCGTCGGGCGGATCGACGACGTCGTCGCCGTCGTTGTTGCGCACGTCGTCGGAGTCCAGGCTCTCGCTGGGGCTCAGCGTGTCACCGGGCCCGTCTTCGCTACTCATAACCATCAAATGCCCAGATCAGGCCTGGTTGAAACTTCGATGGTCGAGGGCGGGGGACACCTCGTCAGGTGCTGGGACGGGCGGACCATTCCCCCCACACGTCGAACGCTTGCTCGAGGGAAAGGCCGGCAATCTGGTCGCCATTCAATCCGACCTGTTGCCGTAGCCGCGTCACAAGCCAATCGGGAAGTTTCTCGGGCGTGGGCTCGGGAGTCGGATCAATTGCGGCAGCAGTCTTGCCGAATCGTGCAACCACCTCGGCCAGTGCAACAGCGGTCGGGGTTCCCTGGTCGAGTGCTGCGACGCGATTACGCATCTCCTCATACACCTCGGCGTCGCTGCGAACGCCGACCGCCCAGACCTCGGCGACATCGACAATGACTGTGCCCGACGAATCATGGGTAACGCGCCACACGATGCGCCAGTCACGATCTCCGACAACAATCTTGCGCCACCCGATGAGCGTTCCGCGGAGTGGCTCTCCGGCTTCCGGATTCTTCTCCAGAATCAGCATCTTGGCGAGCGCCGCGCGGACGATCTGCGGGTCACGGCGGTGGAGTGTATCCAGGTCGTCGATTGCCGCGTCGGTCAGTCGAACGACCGTGGTCTGGGCGCTGGGGTGGCGCTCACCGGCCCTCGGCTCAGGGGTTGCCTTCGCACCAGGGTGCCGCGGCCGTTTGCGTGCCGTCACTGCTTGTCAGAGTCGGGATCGCCGGTTGAATCGGATTCCAGTTCTGCGCGAGTGAAGCCGTACCGCTCGATCGCTGCATCGAGATCCGTGCGCCGACCGGTGTCGGTCGCTGCACGGGTAAGTACTAGTGCGAGGTCACGCAGGTCATTCTCCAGTTCCTGAAGTTCACCCAGGCGGCTCACCCCGACAACGGCAGCGACGGGCGTTCCGTGGCGTGAGACAACCACATTTTCGCCGTTCTCTGCGTCCTTGACCAAACGGGCGATCCCTCGGCTGCTCGCTTCGGTGACGGTAAGGGCGTGGAGATCGCTCAAGCTCGTCATGAGAAAAACTATACAGATTTCTACACAGATTTCTATGGGTGGCCGAGTGTTTCTATGGGTGGCCGAGTGGGCTCGGTCAGGGCGTCTGAACAGCCAGTTCGCTCCGCAACGTCTCGAGTGCCGCTATCTGAGCCGGCGACCACGGCGCCGAGTTGACGCGACTCGAATCCAGTTGGACGAGTGTGGCGGTCACCTCGGCGGCCTGCACGCCGTCCTGCTCGATGGTGATCAGCAGGGTCAGCGACGTGGAGCCGATCCGGTCCAGGGTGACGACGACGTCCGCGTCGCCGGTGAACAGTTCGCGCCCGAAGTTGCTGACGACGTTCACCACGGCGGTCTGCGTGACCGGGTCGAGCAGGTCGCCGCACGCCTCGACGAGCGCCCGCTTCCACGCCACGGCCGCCGCCTCGTGCACGCAGTAGAACGGCACATGGCGGCTCACGGACGCCGGCGCGTCCGGCGTGGCGTTGTTCCGCAGGGGGAGCGCGTAACGAGGCATGGATCGGACATTACTTGCTGCCCGGACCGGCGTCGCAGCCGGAGGACGGCGACGATCGGTCGGGACCGAAGGCGGCGTCCAGTCGCTCGAGCACGTACGGCCAGGGGATCCGCTCCTGCTCCAGTCGGAGATCACCCTCGCGCAAGCACTCCAGGGCGGCGGCTTCGGACCCGGTCAGGTGGGACACGTCGTTGAACGTCGGTGACTGCTCCCGGACCGCGAGATCCCGCCACCGATCCAGGGTGGCCTCATCCATCAGCAGACTCCGCACGTGCGGAAGGTGCCGGCGCAGACGGTCGAGGATGGCGAACCCGTGACTGTCGAGGTCGCCCCAGTACCAGACTTCCGAGTCGACCACCCACGGGATCGCGGCCAGTTCGTGCACCGTGTAGCCGCCGCCGTGCAGTGCCACGGTGTCCGCCAGCGGAGGGAGCGCGTACAGGCCCTCCTTGTTCTCGAGAATGAGGACGCGCGCCGGGTTCAGCGGCAACGCGCCGAGTTCCCCCAGCGACGTGGCGAAGCGTCGCGGACTGCCTGCCAGCAGACCGGGATCGCACAATGCGAGATCGCGCAGGTGGGGGAGGCTTCGGATGCCGAGATCCCGGCTGCCGCGAACGCCGTCGACCAAGGTCTCCACCACGCCGCGGTGACGCGCGAGCCATTTCGTGTCCACTCCCGGAACGGGAAGCTGACGAATGAAATACCCGGAGTCCGGGTGTTCGCTCAACCACCGCGCAATTTTGGTCAGCCTGCCGAAGTCGTCGTCGTCCAGATCGAGCCATTTCGCCGCGGTCGCGGCAACCGCGGCCGACAACTCCGGGGTGCCGGGACCGAGACAGTCCAAGAGTGTGTCACGGCGCATCACCAGGGCGCGCCATTCGGCCTCGCGGCCACCCGCGGACGCGATCCGGCCGGCCCCGGCCAGCGTCAGCCGCACCGGCACCTCCTGGGTGCCGAAGCTCGGCCACCGCCGCGTCGCCCACTCCACCCGGCCGTCGCCGGCGTAGCCGCGCCAGGCGCGTACCCACGCGACGACCGTGTCGGGGTCCTCGGCAATCTGCTGCTCGGACGGCGGATGCAGCGCCACCGTCAGCGAATCCTGATCGGCGAACACGGAGTCGGCCAGCCAGCGTCGTCGGCGACTGTTGTAGGCGGCCAGTGCCTTCGCAGCGGCTATGGGCGGCAGAACGCATCGGGTGCTCATGCACTACCCACGTCGTCGAAGTCGATGAGGCTGAGTTCGGTGTGCATCCGGTCGCGGATACTCACGGTCACCGCACCGCCGATGTACTCCTCGAGTGTGCCGAGCAACTTCAGCGGCGTCGCCAGCACCATGTGGAAACCGAACTGCGCGAACACGTCCAACGCCCGCCGTGTGTACGCGGAGTCGGCGCGGTCGAACGCCTCGTCCAGGATGACCGTGCCGTAACGGGGAAGGTCTGCGCCGTCGGGTGCGAGCTGATACCGCAATGCCGCTGCCAGACAGAAGAACACGAGTTTCTGCGCCTGACCGCCAGACAGTCCGGAGCTCGAATCGTGGTAGTTGCGAGCCTCCCCGGCGCCGTCGATCTCGACGCCGATGAATCCCACGTGCAGGCGAGTGTCCAGGACCTGCCGCTGCCAGCGCTGATCCGCGGGCTCTTTCGAGGCCAGACGCTCCAGCACCGCCGCCATCCGCTCGAATCGCTCCTCGGCCGCGGGGCGCTGCTCGACGTCCCAACCACCGCTCGTGATGCGGGTCAGGTCGTCCAGCAGGTCGGCCGCCGCCGGCGAACGTCGCTCGCGGACGTCGATGCGCAACCACCGGTCGGTGTCGAACGCGGAGCGGCGCAATGAGTCGTTCACCGGGTCGATCCGGGAACGGATCTCCGCCGGCGCCTTGCGGATCGTGCGGGCGAGTTCGCCGATGTTGCGGTGTGACTGGTCGTGCAGCAGCTGGAAGAACCGATCTTCGTACCGGGGGAGACCGTCGGAGCGCAGCCGTTGGAGAATCGCCAGGGCGTCGTCGACGTATTCGGCGTCGACCCTCAACTCACCGCCGCGGGACTCCCACCGCGCCAGGTACTGCGACAGGATCCGGACGATCGACGCGCCGGCGGCAGACACCGCGTTCTGCGCCTCACCCCGGTCCTTGCCGATGCCCTGTCCGACCTCGAACAGAGCCCTGTCGATATTGTCCGACGTGACCCGGCGCGCGAACTTCTGGAACCGCGCCTTGATCCGGGCGGCCACCGCATCGGGAGCCGTCTCGCCCGCGTCGAGTTCGGCCCGCGCGATCCTCGCCTCGAGTTCCGTGAGCGCCGTCCGGTGCACCGTCAACGCTGTGTCCGCCTGACGCCGGGCCGCGTCGGCCTCGTTCTCCGCCTTCTTCGCGAGCTCGAGGTCAGCCGACACCGCGGAATGCTCCGGGTTGTCCTGCCGCCAGGAGTCGAGGCGTCCGTCCACCGCGTCGACGGCGGACTGCGCTGCAGTGATATCGACATCCGCCCACTGCGCGTCGAGGATTGTCTGTGCTGCGCGATTCTGCCGGGCGATCCGCTGATCCTCACGGTCCAGCGCGTCGAGTCGGCTCGTGATGCCCGCGATCGTGACGTCGAGATCCGCGATTCGACGGCGAATGTCCTCGAGTTTGGCTTCGTTGTCGAATCCGAGAACCCACCGCCGCCGGTCGTCGATGCGGCTGCGGTCATCCTTCTCGTGCCGCTCCGCGGAGTGCTTGACCTGCCCGGCGCGTGTCACGGCGCGGGCGTGATCCGCGAAGCCGGCTGCGGTGTCGACACATGCGTAGTCGTAGCGGTCCGCGAGATGGTGGTGGATCCACGGGGCGAGCGGACCGTCCGCGACCTCTACTCGGCGCACCAGCGACAGCGCCCCGGTCTTCGGCACCGTCGTCGGTGTGGCGCCGACCCGCACCCGGCGATACACGAGCCGCGCGCCGAGGTGGGTGGCATCGACGGCCGCCGCGACCGCCGGATACACCTCTTCCGGGACGAGAAGGGTGCGCCCGAGGCCGCCGAGGACCCGCTCGATGGGGCCGGTCCACTCGGAGTGCTCGTCCCGGACCGCGATCAGCTCGCCGGCGAACGGCACGGTGTCATCGGGGACGCCCGCGGCGGAACAGATCGACTCCCGGGCGCGCAGCAGTCCCGGATCGATGTTGGAGCGTCTTCGGGCGATGATCTCCCGATCGGTGATGAGCTCCGCGCGCTCCTTCTGCGCGGTGCCGCGCTGTTCGGCGAGGGGATAGCGGTCACCGAACCGCTCCTCGTGGGTGGTGGACGCCTGCCGCAACTGATCCTCGAGTTGCCCGCGCAACCGCGCGAACTCTTCGGCGGTGCCGGGAACGGTTCCCTCCCAGGCCGACACCGCCTCGGCGATCCGATCCCGCCTGGCACGCACCCGCGCCAACGTCTTCAGTTCTGCGTCGCGCTGCGCGTGGAGGGTGGCCAGCCGGCCGCCCCCGATGCCCTCGAGTTTCACGGTCAGATCGAGGGTTTCCTGGCGGGCGCGTTCGGCCGCTGCCGTGGCCTCGGCCGCGCCCGACTCCAGCAGGGGAGTCAGGGCGCGGCGTTCGGTGCGATCACCGCACAGCAGCGACAGCGTCATCTCGGCGTGAACCGCCCCGAGATGCGCGTTCTCCTCCTCCGTGTCCCGCAAGGACTCGAGGCCGCGTCGCCGCGTGTCGGCCAAATCGACGAGCGGTGTGAGCATCTCGACCTGAAGCCGTGCGTCGACGACGACGCGGTGGGCCTCCTGCAGATCGTGGAACTGGTTGACCGCGCGCTCGGCCATCGCGAACGTGCTCGGGGTGTCGAGCATGTAGTCGCGGAACAACTGGTCGAGGCTGCCGAGGCTTTTCGCGGACAACGTGCGGTGCAGCAGTCGCTGCGCGCCTTCCGTCGAGATGCCCAGACGGGAACGGAAACTGCGGGCGAACGGCGCGTACGTCGGGTTGACCGCCGCCTCCGGCCACCGCTTACGGATTCCCCGCGTGTCGATACCGCGGGCCATGAACGCGCTGAAATCCGTCAGGTCCAGTTCGTGATCGAGAATGAGATGGAGGTGGCTGACATCGCCCGCCGCGTTCTGCCCCCGCCCGAGATGCATGAGCTTGACGAGGGTGATCGGCGGATCGTCGGTGCCCACGCGGTAGGTCAGGGCAATGCCGCTCCACGTCGCGCCGGTCCGCAGGTACGAGGCGACCAGCCCCTCCGTGTCCGCGCCCGCCTCCCTCCGCCACGCACCCCGGATGTACGTGACGAAGTTGCGCCCCGAGTTCGTGGCCTCCTGCGCGGCCGCGTTGAACCGCAACTGATTGCCCGGGACCAGCACCGCCGAGATGGCATCGATGAGCGTGGACTTGCCGGAGCCGGAATTGCCGGTGATCAGGAAACCCTTGCGGGCCACCGCGAGATCGTGGTGGCCGTGCAACGTCCCCCAGTTGACGACCTGCACGCGCGCGAGACGGCGTTGACCGGGATGGATCACGGTGTGCCCTCCTCCAGAATCCGCCGGAACTCCGCCTCGACGAGAGCGACCTGTTCGGCGTCGAACAGCTGCCGCAACACCGGGGAGACCTCCATCCGATCGTCGGTCGACGTCTTCGTGAGCAGCGAATACTTGTCGAGTTTCTTCCACGACGCGTTGATGCGTTTCGCGTAGCCGGCGGGGTCGGTGTCGCTCGCCGCGCGATACATCTCGAGCTGTTCGCGCAGTTCGTCGAGATCGACGATCACCCGTTCACCCGGTTGCGCGCGCAGCAGACGCTGGCGCAACGCGAGCAGCATGACCGTGTCCATGAAGGTCAGACGCTCGGTGCGCAGCACCGTGGGAGTGCTGGCGTCGCCGGTTTCGGCGGGGCGGGTGAACGCCAGCTCGTTCTCGTCGTCGATGACGAGAACGAGAAACACGTCGGCCAGCCGGGACCGGAGGAGGCGCTCGTCCCGGATCACCGCGCGCCACACCTCGGGATGCTTGGCCGCGGTGACGAGCGGGCCCTTGAGCAGCTGCACGAAGGCGCGCCGCGTCTCCACATCCAGTTCGCCGGTGTCTCCGGGGTACTGGCCGCGGGTGGTCGGCTCGTCGGTCATGTCGGGCTCCCCGTGGGTTGGAATGCCGGCCGGGTGGTGAACTCGTCGGCGGCCGGATCGAACAGGCGACGTCGAATCGTCGCCCGGCGTGCGACGCCTGCTCCCGACACCCATTGAATGTCCTCGGTGCCGTCGATCGCGTGCCCGTGGTGGGTGGCAAGGACCATCAATCCCACCGCGCTCGCGAGTCCCTGAGTGGCCGGGTAGTCGCGCAGCACGTCACCGATCGTGGCGCGACCGTGCTCCCGCAGAGTGGCCGCGACGTTGTCGGACAATTCGTCCATATCGATCTCGGATTCTCGGACGAGCCGTCGGAGTTCGTCGAGATCGACGGTGCCGGCGTCATTGGTGAGCACCGGTTCGGTGACGAGGTTGTCGGCGGGATTGTGCAGGCGAAGGGCTGCGACCGATTCGATGGTCATACCCACCCGTACCAGGTCGAGGTCGAGCAGGTCGTAGGGCCTACGACGTTTGGCCACGGCGACGGCACTCTGCTGCGCGGTGCGCAGCAACCGCTGCAGCCGGCGGTGTTCCTCGTAGTGACGAGACTGGACGAAGTGACGCAGCGACCGGGACAGTGAGGTCATCGTCGAATGCACCTCGGAGCCGGCCGTTTCCATCTCCGTCAGCAACGTCCGGAACCGCAATCTCTGATCGGTGGTCAGCATCGCGGCGAACGGCCGTTGCAGCACCGCGTCGATCCACTCGTCGATCTGCGACGACCGGGCCGGATCGAGAATCATGTCGTAGAACGCGGTGAAGCTGCGACCGGCATCGGAGTCCCCGATCAGGTCGACGCCGCGGAACACATCTCCCAGGGTGTCGCCGCGGTCACCGTCGTCGTCGAGGATGCGCGCCCGCAGATCACGGTTGAGTTCCTCGAGTTCGGCGCGGACCCGGGCGAAGTCCGCGGGGACCTCCGAGGCCAGCGCGAGAATCTCCGCGGAACGCTCGACGGCACGATCACCGTCGAGGACCGGGAAAACCCCCGACTCCACCGCCGCGATCTGCTGATCGATCGCCGCCCGTTCGGTCAGCAGCGCGGTGAGGCGAGTTTCCGTGCGGGGATCGGAATCCCGGGCCAGAGCCTGCAACTGGGTGGAGAGCGTGGTCAGGCGGGATTCGGTGGCCGAACTCGCCTGACTGGTGAAATTCGCGACGAACGCCATCGCGGCGAACGCGCCCTCGGTCGGTTCCAGAGTCTCTTCACGGGTACCGGCCGCCGCCCGGCGGAGCAGATAACCGGACCGCACCCACTCGGTGCAGTACGCCTGACCGGTGCGCGGGAAGTCGAGGCCCTCGTCGCGCATCGTCTGAAGGTCGGAGTCCAAGCGCGCGAACAGTTCCGGAGCCGGGAGGCGTCGGGTGCCGCGATCGAAGTGCCGGCCCAGCAGCGCCAGAATCGCCGGCGCCGTGTCGGCCCGCAGCAGCGTCCACGCGGCGTGGTCCTGGCGCAGGCGAAGAAGCCGATGGACGTCGGCGGTGATGGACATCGGACTCCTCTCGGTTCAGCCGGTGATGCGTTCGCGGTCGCCGGTCAGATCGGCCAGGGCCCGTACGCGAACTCGATTCCGGCGAACACCAAGGATTCCGCACCCTCGATGTCGGGACGGGGCGCACGCTGCTCCCGGGCATCGCCACTCAACTCGCACTCCTCACTCGAACAGGCTTCGGATGTCGTCGGCGTCGAGGGTGGAGCTGAGCAGGGTGTCGGCGTCCATGACGCTCGCGAAGAGCGCCGACTTCTTCTCCTTCAGCGCCATCACCTTGTCTTCGATGGTGTCCTTCGCGATCAGCCGGTACACCATCACGTTGCGGGTCTGCCCGATGCGGTGCGCCCGGTCGACGGCCTGCGCCTCGGTGGCCGGGTTCCACCACGGGTCGAGGATGAAGCAGTAGTCGGCCTCGGTGAGGTTCAGCCCGAAGCCGCCGGCCTTGAGGCTGATCAGGAACACGGGGGCGTCGCCCTCCTTGAAATCGCGGAGCACGTCGCCGCGGCGCCGGGTGCCCCCGTCGAGGTAGGCGTGCGCGATGCCCGCGTCGTCGAGGCGGTCGCGGACCTTTCCGAGGAACCCGGTGAACTGGCTGAACACCAGCGCCCGGTGGCCCCCGGCGACGACGTCGGCGAGCTGTTCGAGCAGCGCGTCCACCTTGGCGGACGGGACGTCCCGGTACTCGTCGTCGACCAGTCCGGCGTCGAGACTCAGCTGTCGCAACAAGGTGAGCGACTGCAGGATCGTGAAGCGGTTCTTGTCGACGTCGGCGAGCAGACCGAGGATCTTCTGCCGCTCACGCTGCAGGTGGGTGTCGTAGATCGTGCGGTGCTTCGCGTGCAGGTCGACGTCGAGCACCTGCTCCTGCTTGGCCGGAAGATCCTTCACCACTTGCTCTTTGGTGCGGCGCAACATCAGCGGTTTGACGCGGCGGCGCAGTTGCGCGAGGAGTTCGGCGTCGCCCTGCTGCTCGATCGGCCTGCGGTAGTAGTCGGTGAACCGGGTCGGGTTCGGGAACAAGCCCGGGGCGGTGATGGAGAGCAGCGCCCACAACTCCATCAGGTTGTTCTCCATCGGCGTGCCGGTGATCGCCAGCTTGAACGGGGCCTCCAGCCGGCGGGCGCACTGGTAGATCTTCGACTTGTGGTTCTTGGTGAACTGCGCCTCGTCGAGGATCAACCCCGACCACGTGCACCCCGCGTACGCCTCGAACTCCAGGCGGAACAGCGTGTACGACGTGACGACGACGTCGGCGCCCTGCACCAGTTCGTCCAGCGGAACCTTGCGTCGTTTCAGGGTATCGGCGATCGCGACGACCTCCGCGCCGGGGGCGAAGCGCGCCGACTCGGACTCCCAGTTCGACACGACACTGGTGGGGGCCACGATGAGGAACGGCGGCGCGGCCGGATTCGACTGCCGCGCATGGCAGATCAGCGCCAGCGCCTGCAGGGTCTTGCCGAGCCCCATGTCGTCGGCGAGGATGCCGCCGAGCCCATGCTCCCAGAGGAACGCCAGCCAGCGGAACCCCTCCAGCTGATACGGGCGCAACTGCGCGTCGAGCGTGCCCGGGACGTCGACCTGATGGACGGTGCCCGGGGCCAGCAGGCCGTCCACCTGCCGCCGCCACGCCTTCGCCTGGCGCTCGACGGTGCCGAGGGCCGCGAACTCTTCCCACAGGCTCGCCTGGAACCGGCTGAGCCGCAGCGACCCGTCGGCGCGGTCGTGGAGGGCGCGGGCCTCGTCGATCAGCTTCCGCAGCGTGTGGAGTTCGGGTTTGTCGAGGGAGAAGTAGGCGCCGTCGGGCAGCAGCAGTTCGGACTTTCCCGCGCTGAGCGCGGAGAAGACCTGGTCGAACGGCACGTCCCGGCCCTCCACGGTGAGCGTGACCCCGAGGTCGAACCAGTCGGTGCTGCCGGTGGACGCCGCGGTGGAGACCCCGATGGCGAGCGAATCGCCGGCCTCGCGGTAGTCGGCGCGGTCGCCGGAGACGTCGATGGACACCCCGGTGTTGCCGTCGAGCAGGGGCAGGACCTCGGTGGTGAACCGCATCGTGTCGAGTCCGCGCAGCAGCGTCGATTCGGGGCTCTCCGGCCCCAATCCGTATTTGCTCCAGTCGATGTCGAGTGCGTCGAGCAGGGCCTGTTCGCGGGTGTCGTCGCGGTAGTCGTCACCGGACGTGGCCGTGAGCGGCGTGCGGTGCTCGTCGTCCCCGACGGTGTACAACCATTCCCAGTCGACGGTGACCTCGTGGTCGGGCAGATACGTGGCCCGCAGCGTCAGGGTGGGTGCCGAGATCTCGGGTGGGACGAACGAGCCGTCCGAGGAGATGACCGTGGCCAGATTGCGCAACTTCGGCAAGAAGTCCGTCAGGAACCGGGACTCCTCGGAATCGGGAACCTCGATGCGGGTGCGGCGGCGCACCAGATCCTGCAAGGGGCCGGGCACTACGGAGTCGAGCCGGGCGAGGTGGATGCGGTCGTCCGCGTCGACGTAGAACAGGCCGTGCGCGCGGAGCCCGATGAAGCCCACGGCCGACGGGTCGACCCGATCGCCGTCGACGACGATCACCGCTTGCACGAGCAGCGCGTCGAGGTCGTGGTTCCGGGTGACGTCGAGGCAGATCTCGGCCGAGCGGTAGGGGGCGAGTGCGCCCAGGCGCTTCGAGGAGTGGAGGAGCTCGACACCCACCCTGGCCGCCTCGTCGAGCAGCGACCACAGCTGGCGGCTCGGAAAGACACTGAGGTCGAGGTCGGTGTGGTTCTGCCGGCGGTAGTTCATGCCCCCACCGGCCAGCAGATGGATCTCGTGCAGCACACGGATCTGCTCGGCGGGATGCTGGAAGTGGCTGCCCAGCTTGTTCCACGCCAGCCCGCCGACGATCCAGCCCTTCGAACCGGGCTGGACCGGCTTCACGAGCAGTTGAGGTGCCGAGTCCCCGGCCGGCGCCTGGACCCGGAACTGGACGGCGAGCGGCGACCGGCGGCCGGAATCGCCGAACGGATCGGCCGGGGTGAGCAGCGAGCTCAGCGATCCGTCCCAGGAGGCTGCGACAGGCGCCTGCGCCTCCGACGCCGCCTCACGGATCGCCGTGATCAGCAGGGCCGCGATGTGCTTGCAGTTCATCCCGACCGGACACGTGCAGATTCCGTACCGGTACACCGTGCGGCCGGGAACGGGCGCAACGAAGGCCGATGCCGAGTACGGCTCCCTCGCCGTGCCCGCCACCTCGCCCCACAGCTCCTTGGCCGCCGGATCCCACGACATCTCGATGACCGCGTGGTCGCGGGCGTACTGCTCGCCGCGGCGGTACGTGGTGGTGCCGAGAACCGCCTTGATCGACGCCACGTCGATGTCGCGGAACTCCCCAGGCAGCATGCCGACAGAGTAGTCAACCTCTCCGACAGGTCCCCGGGGTGCGGTGACCCTCACCCCAGGGTTACTGGTCGCGCCCGCCGCGCGGCCGGAGACTTCGGTGCGTCGGGGGAACCCCATGGATCGGAGAGAACATCATGGCCGAAATGGTCGAAGCACCGCAGAAACACCGCACCGGCGGCGTCGCGAGAACACTGATCACCGTCTACGGAACGGTCGTGTACGTCACGTTCCTGGTCGTGTTCCTCTACGCGATGGGATGGGTCGAGGGCCTCGTCGTGCCCCACACGATCAACGACGGTCCCGCCGCCCCCGTCGCGGTCGCGGTGGTCGTCGACGTGGCGCTACTCATGATTTTCGCGATGCAGCATTCCGTGATGGCCAGGCCCTGGTTCAAGAAGCGCTGGACGAAGATCGTCCCGGAACCGATGGAGCGCTCGACGTACGTCTTGTTCGCCACGGCCGCGCTGGCGCTGATGATGTGGCAATGGCGTCCGCTGCCCGACCAGATCTGGAATGTGGAGACCGACTGGGTCCGCGTCGCGATCTACGTCGTGTCCCTCGGCGGGTGGGCCCTCGTGCTGGCCGCGACGTTCGCCATCGACCACTTCGACCTGTTCGGGGTGCGCCAGGTGCTGCGGAACCAGAGCGGGAAGTCGGCTCTGCCCAGCGCCTTTCGGACACCGATGCTGTACCGGGTGATCCGGCACCCGCTGTACGCCGGTTTCATCATCGCGTTCTGGGTGGCGCCGACCATGACGTGGGGCCGGCTGCTGTTCGCCGTCGGGACCACCGGTTTCATCCTGGTCGCGGTGCGTTTCGAGGAACACGACCTGATCGACACGTTCGGCGACGACTACCGCACCTACCGCGCGCGGGTGCCGATGCTCGTCCCGAGGTGCGGCGCACAGCCGCGGTAGTCACAGACCGCCGGCGACGGCGATCGTGGTGGCGGTGACGTAGGACGCCTGGTGGGACAGGGCCCACAGCACCGCCTCGGCGATCTCCTCGGGTGTCGCGACCCGGCCGAGGGGGATCCGACCGGCCTTGCGGTCGGGTCGCCCCGCGTCGCCCGCGGCCGCGTGGATGTCGGTGTCGGTGGTGCCGGGAGCGACGCCGACGACCCGGATGTTCGCGGCCGCCAGTTCCCGCCCGAGCCCCGTCGTGAGACTGTCGACGGCCGCCTTCGAGGCCGCGTAGCCGACGTATTCGCCGGGTGCCCCGGTTCCCGCCGCGACCGAACTGAGGTTGACGATCACGCCGGGTCGTCCCTCCCGAACCCAGTGCTCGGCCGCCGCGCGGGCGTAGTTGATCGTCCCGAACACGTTGACGTCGAACACCTCCCGCAGCGACGCGTCGGCGGTGGTGAGGAATTGGCCGAGCGGGCCGGTGGTCCCGGCGTTGTTGACCACCGCGACCAGTTGCCCGCGGTCGTCGGCCGCGCCCACCACCGCCGCGGCCAGTGCGGCGTCGCGCACATCGGCGCGCACGGCGGTGGCGCGGATGCCGCACTGGTGCACGAGGTGGTCGGCGGCCTCGTCGTCGTTCTGATAGGTGAACGTCACCTGATAGCCGCGATGGACGGCCAGGCGCACGACGGCGGCGCCGATGCCGCGCGATCCACCGGTGACGAGGATGTGTTCGCTCACCATACGAGCGTATCCGGGTGGGCGCGGTCAGCGCGGGGGCCTGCCGAACGTGATGCTCGGCGCCGTCACCGTGATCGACGCGATGCGGACCGCGAGACCGGGAGGTGTCGGCGGCTCGGCGTCGATGACGGTGGGGTGACGGTCGACCTGCTGGGGCGCCGGACGGGCCGGTGAGAAGACGCTCCGGACCACCCCGATCGGCGTGCGGGCGATCGCGTCCGCCGACTGCTGGATCTGCTCGAGCGTCCGGAACATCGTGTCGACATTGTCGGACTGCCTGCCCGTGCTCACCGCCTCCACCACCGGACGCATCGTCCGCAGCAGGAACACGACCTCTTCGAGCAGTTCCTCGGTGAGCCGGAGGATGCGGAACGACGTCTTTCCGACCTCGATCGGCACGGTGACGGTGCACACGGCGACGCGGACGGGACCCTCCGCGGCCTCTGCCGCCCTCCGGTACGCGTCCTCGACCACCGGGGCGACACACGACGGCACGAAGCGGGAAACGAATGTCACTGGTCGACCCCCTCGCGGCACGGCGACTTGTTGTGCCGGGGAGGCTACCGCCCCGGCGGGCGCCACGCAGGACGAGCGCTCACCCCGGCAGCAGGGCGCGGACGGCGTCGATGGTGTCGGCGTCCGCGGCCGCCTTGTCGGGGCGATACCGCAGCACGCGCGCGAACCGCAGGGCGAGCCCGCCGGGGTAGCGGGAACTGACCTGGACGCCGTCGAGTTCGATCTCCACGACGAGGTCGGGGTGCAGGTACACGGTGTGGTCGTCGCGGCGGCGTTCGTGGCGAGGGAATTCGTCCGTCTGCCACTGCAGCAGCGCGTCGGTGAGGCCCTTGAACGTCTTGCCCACCATGATCGGTGCGCCGCCGTCCGGGTCGCGCGCCCCGAGGTGCAGGTTGGACAGGTATCCGGTGCGCCGCCCGTATCCCCACTCCGCGCCGAGCACCACCAGATCGAGGGTGTGCTCCGGTTTCACCTTCTGCCAGGCGCGGCCGCGTCGTCCCGCCGCGTACGGGGCGGCGAGCGATTTGACCATCACACCCTCATGTCCGGCGGCGAGTGCGTCGTCGAAATGGGTTGCGGCCCGGTCGCTGTCGGGTCGGATCAGGCCGGGGATGCGGTGTTGCGGCGCGACCCGTTCCAGCGCGTCCAACCGCTGCTCGAGCGGAGCATCCAGCAGGTCGACGCCGTCGAGATGCAGGCAGTCGAAGAAGTACGGGTGCAGCAGCAGGTCGCGGGAGGACTCGGCGCCGAAGCGGCTCATCGTCTCCTGGAACGGCCGGGGCCTGCCGCTGTCGGTGAGCGCCAGCGTCTCCCCGTCGAACACCGCCGACGTGCAGGGCAGGCCCGCGACGAGTGCGACCAGTTCCGGCACGGTGCCGGTGATCTCCCGCAGGGTGCGGGTGAAGATCCGTACCTCGTCGCCGTTGCGGTGCACCTGGATCCGCGCGCCGTCGAGTTTGTATTCGACGCTGACGTCGCCGCCGAGTTCGGTCCACGCGTCGGTGAGGGATTCGGCGGGGGAGGCCAGCATCGGCCGCACCGGACGGCCCACCTCCAGCCGGAACGCGGTGAGCGCGTCGACCCCGCCGTCGAACGCGGCGACCGCGGTCGCGGGCAGCCGTCCCGACAGCATGAACGCCCGGCGCACGGGTTCGACGGGAAGTTCCGCGGCCGACGCGATCGCGTCCGTCATCACCCCCTCCAGTGCGCCCTGGCGGAGGTCGCCGGTGACCAGCCGGATCAGGAAGTCCCGCTCGTCGGTGGTCGTGCGGGAGAACAGGTCCGCGAGCAGTTCACGCCGGCGTGCCGCCGACCCGGAGCCGGTGACGGCTGCGACGGCGGAGATGGTCGCGTCGACCTCGGACACCGTGACGGACCCGGCGTCGACGGGTGTGGCCGGAATGTCCGCGACTGTCCGCCAGCCGATTCCGATCCGGCCCTGCCGCAGTTCCCCGGACAGCCACGCGACCACCGGTTCCACCTCGGGCGGCTCCAGCCGGGTGAGGACCTCACGGAGCGCCCCGACCTTCACCTTCCGCGACCGGGTGGCACCCACGTCCCGGGACGTCGCGACGATCTGCGAGAACAGCACACCCCGACGGTAGCGGGACGGTGTCGTGGGCGGTCAGAATCCGGCTGATCCGAATGCTGGGCCGACCGCCCCGCCGTTCCTAGGCTGGGCGAATGAGTACTGCGCGACGCCGCCCACTGAAGACGGTGACGGGGGTCAGCGGCGCCGTCAGCACCTATGCGGCGGCGATCGACCCGCAGCAGTCGACCGTCGCCTCCTCGATCGAGATCGCGAAGATCGCGGAGGCGAACAAGTTCGACGCGCTGTTCGCCGCCGACCTGCTGAGCTTCGGGGCGCAGGGCGCGATCGGCGCGCAGGAACCGCTGATCTTCCTGTCGGCGCTGAGCGCCGTGACCTCGCACGTCGGGCTGATCGCGACAGTGACCACCACGTTCCACCACCCATACAACCTCGCACGGCTGTTCGGCACCCTCGACCACGTGAGCAACGGACGCGCGGCCTGGAACGCCGTGACGTCGTCGCTGGGTGAGGAGAACTACAGCGACCGCGACCTCCCCAGCCCCGAGGAACGGTACGCCCGGGCAACGGAATCCCTCGAAGTGATCAACGCCCTGTTCGACAGCTGGGAACCCGGGGCGCTCACGTCCGACGGTGCCGGCGGTACCCGGCTCGACGCAGACCTGGTGCGGCCGATCGACCACACGGGCACCTATTTCACAGTCAAGGGTCCGCTCAACATCCCGCCGCTGCCGCAGCGCCGTCCCGTGCAGTTCCAGGCCGGCCAATCCGCGGCCGGCGTGGAACTCGGCGCCCGCTTCGCCGAGGTGGTGTTCACGTCGCTGCCCACCCTCGAGGACGCCGTCACCTACACCAAGAGCATCCGGGCGCGGGCCACGGAACTCGGCCGCGCAGACGGGCTGCCGCTCATCATGAGTTCGTTCCACGCCACCTACGGCGCGTCCGAGGACGAGGTGCGGCGGCTGGTCCGGGAACAGGAGGAGGCCACCGACCTCGAGGCAGGCCGGATCCGGCTCGAGGACATGTTCGGTGGCGACATCGACCTGTCCGGGCTGCCGCTCGACAAGCCGATCCCGGCGGACGTGCTGCCCGACGTCGGGTCGGTGAACCGCCGCCGCGGCCGGGTCGAGATCTTCAGCCGTCTCGCCGCGTCCGGGCGGACGCTGCGCGAGCTGATCATCGCGTCCAAGGACACCGGGCACTGGGCGGTCGCCGGCACCCCCGATCAACTCGCCGACGCCGTCCAGGAACGCTACGACGCGGGTGTTCTCGATGTCATCTCCCTCGGCGGGCTCGCCGAGGACCGGACCCGCGACTTCGTCGTCAACGGGTTGCTGCCCGAACTGCGGCGACGCGGAATCGTCGGCGACGACTACGTCGGCGGTACGTTCCGGGCCAATCTGGAACTGCCGCCGCTGCCGGCCCGCTAGTTGTCCACCGGTGCGCCGTCGACGACGATCCGCACACGGTCCGGGTAGAACGAGACGTGGTCGTCGATGCCCGACGCCTCCGCGGTGGTGAACGGGTAGAACCAGGCGGCGTCCTCCACCGGATCCGTGCCGTCGGTCCCGGTGAACGACAGATACGACGCCGTCCCCTTGTACGGGCAGGACGTCCTCGTGTCGGAGGCGGTGAAGAACTCGGACCGCACGTCGATGCGGGGAACGTAGTAGCGCACCGGCAGCGACGTCTCGAACAGCAGACGCGGACGGACCGTGTCGGCGACCAGGGTGTCGCCGACGAAGACCTCCACGTGCCGGGACGACGGCAGCACATCCACCCGGACGTACGGGTCGCGAGCATGGACGAAAACCTGCTGATCCTCCTCGTACCAGGCGTCCATCCGGTGCCAGTAGAACGCGACGTACGCGCTGAGGTCGAGGGAGTCGTCCAGTTTTTCGTCGTAACCCCACACCGACTGCTCGGCGCGCCGGTCGCCGACGACGATGTCCCAGTACCGCGCCTTGCCCTTCCACGGGCAGGTGGTGGTCGCGTCGACGGGCTCGAGGACGTCGAAGTTCACGTCGTCGCGGGGGATGTAATAGACGGGCAGGTGTCCCTTCTCGAACAGGTACACCGAACGGGTGGTGTCGGCGACCGCCTGGCCGCCGAAGATCACCCGGATGCGCCATGGTGGCACCTTCGGCGCCCCGTGCGTGGTTAAGGAGTCTCTGGACTCGTCAACCACGCACGGGCGCGAAGCGCACTGAACCCGGCGGTCACGACCCACACCGTGAACGGGTAGAGCGCGAGGCGTTCGGTGATGCCGAACGGTGCGCCGGGAAGCAGGATCGCCGCCGTTCCGAGAACCCCGACGAGTCCGCAGAGACCGGTCCACAGTGCGAAGGCGCGCCAGCGCTCGTACAGCCCGACCGCGACGACGAGCATGGCGGCGTTGCGTGCGACGAACGTCGGGGTCGCGACAACCTGATGGAGGTGGGCGTCCACGTCGATCGGAACCACGCCGGTCAGCGCGGCGCTGACCGCGGCGATACCGAACAGGGCCAGCGCGGCGCGTCGGAGGAGGCCGGGCGGGAGGAATCCGCGCAGGCACACCGCCCCCACGAGGATGAGCACCCCGGTCAGCACGAACGCGCTGTTGATCACCGTGTGCAGCGGCGAGCACAGCCGGACGGCCGCGACCTGGGCCGCCGACCCGTCGCAGCCCGTGACACCCAGATTGCTCACAGAGTTCGTCCGCACCCGGTACGGCCGCGGCCAGGCCCGCGCGGTCACGACCTCCGCGACGAAATACAGCGCGATCAGCACCCATGCGGCACCGCCCACCCGCACGGCCAGCTGTCGCCGGGTGGGTGCAGACGTTCGCGCGACGCTCACCCCTCCGTACCGTACCGGCTCACGGAGTGGATTGTTGACAATCTTCGGGGGCGGCTCGACGATGTAGCCATGGCCCCGCTGACGACGATTCCGGTTGCTGACTCCGAGGGCAGGGCCGCGCGTGGCTGAGCTGACGAGCCCCGCCGCCGACCTGCATGCCGAGCTCGCCGAGCTGGGCATCGACCTCGACACCGGAACGCGTCGGCGCGCCGAATATTCCTTCGACGCGTCCAATTACCGGGTGCCGCCGCTGGCCGTGGCGTTTCCGCACACCCCAGCCGACGTGGTGGCGATCGTGCGGGCCTGCGCCGACCGCGGCATCCCCGTCACCGGCCGCGGTGGCGGCACCTCGCTCGCCGGCAACGCGATCGGCAGGGGAGTGGTGCTCGACTTCTCCCGGCACATGAACCGGGTGCGGGCCGTCGACGCGTCCGCCCGCACCGCCGTCGTCGAACCCGGCATCGTGCTCACGGACCTGCAGAAGGACGTGCAACTGGCGACGGACGGCGCGTTCACGTTCGCGCCCGACCCGTCCAGCAAGTCCCGCGCGACGGTCGGCGGCGCCATCGGCAACGACGCCTGCGGCAACCACTCCGTCCGCTACGGCCGCACGTCCGATCACGTCGTCGCGCTCGACGTGGTGACCGCGAGTGGACACCGGCTGACCGCCACCCGCGACGGGCTGCGGGCCACCGATCCGGGCGACAGTTCCGCGGTGGGCGAGGCCGCGCGGATCACCGCCGGACTCGACGAACTGACCCAGGAGCATCTCGCCGACTTCCGCCTCGAGCTCGGCCGCATCCCGCGCCAGGTGTCCGGTTTTCACCTGGCGAACCTGTTGCCCGAGAACGGCTTCGACGTGGCCCGCGCCCTGGTGGGAAGCGAGGGCACGTGCGCGGTGATCGTCGCCGCGACCGTCGCGCTGGTGCCGGTGCCGCCCGCGGCGATGCTGCTGTGCCTGGGATACCACGACCTCGTGGACGCGGCCCGCGACAACGCGATCATCCTCGACTATTCGCCCGCCGCCATCGAAGGGATCGACTCGGCGATCGTCGACACCATGCGGCACCTCCGCGGCGCCGACTCCGTCGTCGGGCTGCCCGACGGCCAGGCCTGGCTGTACGTCGACCTGGACGGCGACGACCTCGCGGAGGTCGAACTCCGTGGCGCCGAACTGGTCTCGAAGCTGCGCGCCGCCGGACGCCTCGTCGACTCGCGGGTCGTCGGCGACCCGGCCGAACGCGCGTCGCTGTGGCGGGTCCGCGAGGACGGCGCCGGACTGTCCGCCCGGCTCGTCGAGGGCGGCGAATCCTGGACGGGCTGGGAGGATTCCGCCGTCGCACCCGACCAACTGGCCGACTACCTCGTCGACATCAAGGCGCTGCTCGCCGAATTCGACCTCACCGGCGTGATGTACGGGCACTTCGGCGCCGGCTGCATGCACATCCGCATCAACTTCGACCAGCGCACCGACGAGGGCAGGGACGTGATGTCGCGGTTCATCCACCGCGCCGCCGAACTGTGCGTGCGGTTCGGCGGGTCGATGTCCGGTGAGCACGGCGACGGCCGCGCCCGGTCGGCGCTGCTGCCGATGATGTACACCCCCACCATGATGGCGGCGTTCGCCACGTTCAAACGGCTGTGGGATCCGGAGGCCGTGCTCAACCCCGGCAGTATCGTCGACCCCGAACCGCTGCTCGGCAGCCTCGCCCTCGACGGCGTGAATCCGCGGGCGTGGCAGACCAGTTTCGACCTCACCCCCACCAGCGACGTCCCCGTCGCACCGTTCGTCCACGCCGTCCAGGGATGCATCGGCGTCGGCCGCTGCCGCGCGTCGACCGGCGGGGTGATGTGCCCCAGCTACCGCGCCACCGGCGACGAGAAGGACTCCACCCGCGGCCGGGCCCGCGCCCTGCAGGAGATGGTGCGCAACTCGCCGACCGTCGCCGACGGCTGGCGGTCCGAGGACGTCAAGGAATCCCTCGACCTGTGCCTGTCCTGCAAGGCCTGCTCCACCGACTGCCCCGTCGGCGTCGACATGGCCACCTACAAGTCGGAGTTCCTCGACCACCACTACCGCGGCCGGGTTCGTCCGCTGTCGCACTACTCCCTCGGCTGGCTGCCGGTGTGGCTGAAGGTCGCGGAACGCTCGGCACCCCTGGTGAATCGGCTGACCGCCGGCCGGCTCGCGAGGGTCGCGGCCAGGCTGGGTGGCCTTACCCCGCACCGGTCGATGCCGGAGTTCGCGTCCCGCAAGCAGATCCGCCGCGAGGTCGGGGAGACGTCGCGGGATGCCGCCGCGGACGTCGTGGTGCTCGCCGACACGTTCACCCGCGGGTTCCGTCCGGAGGTGGTCGGGGCCGCGTCGCGGGTGCTCGCCGATGCTGGCCTGAGCTCGCAGTGCCGCAGCGACGTGTGCTGCGGGCTCACCTGGATCTCCACCGGACAGCTGAAGCAGGCCACCAAGACCCTCAGCAGGGCCGCCGAACTCCTCGACGACGGCACCGACCGGCCCATCGTCGTCCTCGAACCGAGCTGCGCCGCCGCATTCCGCAAGGACCTGCCCGAACTCGTCCACACCGACGCCGCACGACGCGTCGCGGCCCGCATCCATAGCTTCGCCGGTGCGGTGCTCGAACGCGCCGAGTCCGGATGGAGCCCGAGCACGCCGGTGCCCGAAGACGTCACCGTGCAGACGCACTGCCACGAATACGCGGTGTTCGGCGCGGCGGCCCAGCGGAAGGCGCTGCAGGCTGTCGGTGTGCCGCGCGTGCGGGAAGCCACCGGATGCTGCGGCGTCGCTGGTAACTTCGGATTCGAGGCCGACCACTACGACCTCAGCATGCAGGTCGCGGAGCAGGCACTCGCCCCAGCCCTGCGCGAAAGTCCCGAAGAGGCAGTAATACTGACGGACGGGTTCAGCTGCCACATGCAGGTGCGGCAACTCGATCCGAACCGATCGTCGAAACACCTCGCCCAACTGCTCGACCCCGCACCACCGTCGAAACCCGATCACCAGAGCGGAGACTGAAATGTCGCAGTTGTCGATGACCAGTGACGAACGTCAGAAGTTCCTCGCCGACGTGCACGTGGGGGTGATCGCCGTCGACCGCGACGGACGCGCCCCACTCGCCGTGCCCATCTGGTACGGCTACGAACCCGGCGGCCAACCGTACGTCTGGACCGGGCGCGGCTCGCTGAAGGAGCGGCTGATCCGCGACGCGGGCCGCTTCAGCCTCGTCGCCCAGCACGAGAAGCCGCCGTACCGGTACGTCAGTGTCGAAGGTCCGGCGGAGTTCGACGAAGCACCCACCGCCGACATCGTCCGCGAGCTCGCCGCCCGCTATCTCCCCGCCGAGGAGGTCGACCCGTTCGTGGAGCAGGCGTATGACGACAACGCGATCGTCATCCGCATGCGACCGGAGCACTGGCTGAGCGTCGACTACGGCAAAGGCGCGTAGCGCCCGTGCGTGGTTAACGAGTCC